>JBASZP010000049.1:0-2151 GCA_049660965.1 Daejeonella sp.
TTTTATCAAAAGAAGCTTTTACTTTTTCGCCCTCTTTAAATGAAACAACAGTTTTAAAATTACAAACTTTATAGTCCTTATTGTTTAATCGGAGATAAGTTCCTGTACAATCTTTAACTACTATCATGGTTTCAAGATTCTCTTTTTTACATGAAATGATGATTATTAAAAGTAGTGCTGTTACAAATAGTATTCTTTTCATATTTTTAATTTATAAACCTAATACGAAAGAAACTCTATAAATGCTACAATTCATAATGAATTAATTTTCAGTAATGGCAATTGCAGCCTTGATCAGTTAAATCCAACTTTTACCTCTATATTTTTATCTTTGCCGCTATATGCAGCAACTGGAAGATTTTATGAATAAATACCCGTCCCGGGTTTTTATTTTCCTGATGTTATTGGCCCTGCCTGCATTTTTTACCAATTTAGGCTTATTACCTCTTTTTGCCGATGAACCCACCCGTGCTAATGTAGCCCTGGAAATGATCATCACCAAAAACTACGCGGTACCAACCATTGGCGGAGAGTTTTATTATAATAAACCTCCCTTCTATAACTGGATATTAGCGGGTTTTTATTTGCTTACGGGGAGTTTTTCTGAATTTGTAACCCGTTTACCCGCCATTATTCCCCTGTTTTTATTTGCAATTACTATTTATTACAGCGTCAGTTATTTCCTGAAAGATAAACGCATAGCAGTATTAAGCGGTATATTCTTTCTGGTTAACGGCAGAATGCTTATTTATGATTCTATGCTGGGCCATATAGATATTTTTTATTCCTGGCTTACCTATTGTTCCTTTATGCTGATCTTCTATTTTTACCAGTGTAAGCAATGGTTTTTGTTATTTTTTATATCGTATATAATTACCGCCATTACCTTTTTATGCAAAGGGATACCTTCTCTTTTGTTCCAGGGCTTTACGCTGATCGCCCTGCTTATTTATACCAAAAACATCAGGAAGCTCATCAGCTGGCAGCATATTTTAAGCGGGATTGTTTGCCTGCTTCTAATAGGCGCTTATTTTTATAATTATTATCAATACAACCCTAACTTAAAAGGATATTTTGAAACCATTTGGGAACAAAGTAGCAGGCGTGTGAATACCGGCGGCGGATGGTGGCAAAAAGCAGAGTATATTCTTACCTTTCCTTTTCAGCATCTCATGCACCTTTTTCCGGTTAGCTTACTGGTCATTTTTTGTCTCCATAAAAACTTTTTGAAAAACATCATGCAGCATGAATTTCTAAAGTACATTACGCTGATTTTTTTAGCCAACATCTGGGTTTACTGGTTATCGCCCGAAACCCGTCCACGCTACCTGTTAATGCTTTATCCCCTGGTTTTAATTGTTTGGAGTTATGCTTATTATACCTGGCGGGATAAATTGCCGAGACTGAATAAGCTGTTTGAGATCATTTTATTGGCTATAAGTATTTTGGTTACACTTGCCGTTCCCGCGGCTTTCTTTTTTGGCCTAAAAGCGTATGTATCTTTTTTACCTTTAAAGGTTTGTGTAATATTTTTTAGTTGTGCCCTGTTAAGCTGGTTTATTTATCAGTTAAGATCACAAAAGATCATCGCTTTTATTGCCTTACTTCTTATGGTCCGGCTGGCATTCAGCTGGTTTATTCTGCCTCATCGTCATCATAACCTGGAAGAAGCTTATTTCCGGAACGCAGCTATAGAAATGGGCACTTTAGTAAAGAATACACCTTTTTATTTCTACCAGTACCATCCGGATGACCCGGCTATTCCTTTTCATGACCGTTTAATATTTTATATTGAGCGTACACGGATGCAACAGGTAAGATTTACGGAGACTGCTATGAAGCCAGGTTATTATTTTACCTTTGACCGGGATTTGGAAAACCCTCATGCCCAATTGCTAAAAACTTATCGTAACAATCTCAAATTGTACCGGCTTAAATGAGAGAACTTTCTGTTATAATCACTGTTTTAAATGAACGGGAGAATATTTCCCCGCTTATTAAAGCTATTGATGAGGCGCTTATAAACATAGACTATGAAGTGGTTTTTGTGGATGACGGCTCTGATGACGGAACTCCTAAAGAAATTAAAGATCAGCTGAACGAACGTATCTGTCTGGTTGAACTGCGAAAAAATTATGGCCAGAGTACAGC
>JBASZP010000050.1:0-18021 GCA_049660965.1 Daejeonella sp.
GATAAAGCAATATCCCGGCTAAGAATTTAGTACTTTTTTGCAATTGCTGAAAAACTCTTAAGACCAATTGATACATTCAATTGGTTTTTTTATTCACTTTATTTAAAAGAAAATAATTAATAGTGTAATTTAATAAAACAATGGTGAAAATAGGAGACCAGTTTTAAAAAATGAACGGCAGGCTGCCAAAAATAGAAGGTGAGACACAAAAAATGAGCTGCGACCTGCCAAAAATGCAGTGCAAGCTGCCAAAAATACTATGTAAGATGTAAAAAATGGATTGCAAGCTGCCAAAAATGGTATGTAAGACATAAAAAATGAACTGCAAGCTACCAAAAATGGTATGTAAGACATAAAAAATGGACTGCAAGCTGCCAAAAATGGTATGTAAGACATAAAAAATGGACTGCAAGCTGCCAAAAATGGAATGCAGGACACAAGAAATGAACTTTAGCAGGTCAAAAATGGGGTGCCGGAAATCAGCCTTCGGCTGGCAATCTATTTAAGGAATAAGCAACTGATACTTAAACAACTTCTGCTACAACAAAAGTGCTTCCGCCAACAAAGACCAGGTCATCCGTTTTTGCATTTTCTTTTGCTGCTTTAAAGGCGAGTTCTACGGTTTTATAACTATCACCGTTTAGGCCCAATGTTTCGGCTTCTTTTTTTAATTCTTCTACTGGTTTTGCCCGTGGAATAGCCGGCTCACAAAAATAGTAATGTGCATCTTTCGGAAGAAGTGTCAGAATTTTAGAAATATCTTTATCCTTTACCATACCGATAACCCAGTGCAGCTGATGATGTGGTGTATGATTTATGTTGTTTAGCACTTCGCGAATTCCATCTTCATTATGCCCGGTATCGCAAATAACCAAAGGGTTTTTACTTAAAACCTGCCAGCGGCCCATTAAGCCCGTAAGGGTTGTAACCTGTTTTAAAGCAGTTTGAATATGCTCATTGGTAATCTTAAAGCCTTGTCTGCAGAGTTCATCCACAGCACTTAAAACAGTTGCCAGGTTTTTGAGCTGATAGGATCCGGTCAGATCTAATTTTAGTGTTGAAAGGACTGAAGGATTGAAGGATTGAAGGTTGGAAGGTTGGAAGGATTGAAGGATTGAAGGATTGAAGGATGGAGTAATATGCAGGTTTAAAAGTTCAACCTCATTTATAGCTTTCTCATTTTCGGACTTTAAGCTTTCAACCTTTGAAATATTCCACTCATCTTCGGCAAATCTGACGGTTGAATTTGTTTCTCTTGCTCTTTTTATAAATATATCCGCTGTTTCAGGCTGAGTTTGCCCGATGACTATGGGTATTCCAGGCTTAATGATACCCGCTTTTTCATAAGCTATTTCAGGCAGGGTATTTCCTAAAATATTCATATGGTCATACCCGATGTTTGTAATGACAGAAAGCAAGGGATTAATGATATTGGTAGAATCCAGGCGACCACCTAAACCAACTTCAATAACAGCGATATCTACCTTTTGCCTGGCGAAATGATCAAATGCCATAGCAACTGTTGCTTCAAAAAAGGAAGGCTCAATAACTTCAATGGAGTTTTGATGATCCTGTACAAACTGAATAACCTCCTCTTCCCTGATCATCTGACCGTTTACACGAATCCGTTCCCGAAAATCACGTAGGTGAGGAGAAGTATATAAACCTGTTTTATATCCGGCAATTTGTAATATCGCGGCAAGCATGTGCGAAGTGGAACCTTTTCCATTGGTACCGCCAACATGTATACTTTTGAATTTTCGATGGGGATTATCTAATATGCGGCAAAACTCTATGGTATTGTTCAGATCTGCTTTATACGCCGAACTGCCTACACGTGTAAACATAGGTAAACGTGAGTAGAGATAATTTATAGTTTCCTGGTAAGTTTTAACTGGCATCCCGATTGAAACAAAGCGTCTTTCTAATAACTGGTTTTAAAGATTTACTTAACCTTAAAATTAAAAATAACTACTCCAATTTGTACATCGGGTGCAGACTCTAATTGGTTTAATTTAGCGCCTCGGGCTGCCGCTTCGCATTTGCGCAAGAGATTTAAATCGCCTGTTATAGTTGTGCCTTGTACCCCTGCCTGTGCATTAACTACTTCCCCTGTTTTATCTACCCAGATTTTAACGGCAATTCTACCCGTACTTTGTCCCTGGTCATTAATGTTTGGAAGATCTACGAATTTGCGGTTGTCCAGGTTTAAACTAACTCCACCAAAGCCTGAACCTCCCTGTCCATAATTAGGCGCAAGCGGATCGCCATCTTTAGTGCCCTGGTTACCAGGCGTGGTTCCTGTTCCGTCGCCTCTGCCTGTTCCGTGATTTTTCTTCCCTTTGTATAGGGCATTGGCGTTTACAACGGGTTTATTCTCTGTAGTTGGGTTACTGGTTGATGGATTTGAATTCTCACTTTTATCTTTTGTAATTACACTGGTCGCATCTTCTGCATCCTGGGTAAATACGGTTTTATCACTGCTTTCTGTTGTGGGGTTGTTATCCGGATCAGTATTGGTTATTACTTTATCAGGGGAAGTTTGATTCGCGTTCGGATCAACAGAGGGCTCATCCACGCTCATATAATCTTCGCCCATGCCAGCATCTGCAGTACCATAATTTACAATTATACCTCCAATTCCAACATCTTCCTGTTTAAAGGGCATACTTATTACAATGAAATAACTGATAAACAGTAAAACTCCCATGGTTACAGATGAAACCAGCAATGCTTTAGGATAGTTGTTTTCTTCGCGGTATGCCATGTTTGTTTGTATCCTTTAAAACGTTATTTCTATGCTTTTGGTTCTGTAGCCAGCACTAATTTTATTTTTAATTTGTTTGCTACATCCAGTACTTTAACCACATTTTCTATGGCGACTGTTCTGTCTACATATAAAACTATGGTTATTTCTTTGGCTTCTTTCATGTAGCTTTCAATACGTGGCTGAATTTCTTCAACCGGTAAGGGTTTTTTCTCTACAAAATATTCCAGCTCTTTAGTTATAGAGACAATAATGGTTTTTTTAGAAACAGACTGGCCCGAAGCGGAGCGGGGCAGCAACAATTTGATCACATTGGGATTGGTAACTGTTGAAGCGATCAGAAAGAACAACATTAAGAAAAACATAATGTCGTTCATTGCCGAAGTGTGAACTTCTGTACTGGCTCTTTTTCTTCTCCTTAAATTCATCTTGACGGCTCTTCAATCAGATCAATAAATTCTATGGAATCTGTTTCCATTTTTAAAATAATACGATCAACCATAATATTTAAAACATGATAACCTACATAAGCGATAATACCTATGATTAATCCTGTTGCAGAGGTGATCATTTTAACATACAAACCACCCGCTATAATACCCATACTGATATTATCTGTTAGTGAAATATTATAGAAAATTTGTATTACCCCGGCAATGGTTCCTACAAACCCTACCATAGGCGCTATACCTGCAATAATACCTAATATGCTAATGTTCTTTTCCAGTTTGGATACTTCCAGTTTGCCTATATTTTCTACAGCAGCTTCAATATCTTTTACCGGGCGGCCAATACGAAGTAATCCTTTTTGAAGCATACGCCCTAATGGGGTATTACTGTTTTTGCAAAGGGCGGTAGCCAGGTCCAATTTATTGCTCATGATGTTCTCTTTAACCTGTTGCATCAGGTTCGATTCATTCCTGGAGGCTTTACGTATAGTGAGATATCGTTCTATAAAAATAACCAGTGCCAGAAATGCCAGAATTAAAAGTGGAATCATTACCCATCCGCCTTTAAACAATAGATCAATAAATCGTAATTCCTGAGTTTTTTGCAGGGCTTGCGTTGCCGCTGTTGTTGTTTGTGCGCCTGGTGTAATTGAGTCGATTTGAAGTAATAGCATATTGATGTGTTTTACAATGGTTTAACCCGGGCTATCCAGGCTTCGTTATTTATTTCTTTTTGTATTCGTACTAATTCTTTTTGTGCGGATTCGGCATCCGTAAAGGTTCCCAAACTGACTTTAACTTTTGGCCCTGGCATTTTATCTACAATTTTTGCTTCAATCCCACGTAATTTTAATGATTTGATGTAATCTTCAGCTTCCTGCTTGTTTTTAAAAGCCGCACCAATAATTTCAAAGTATATTACATTTTCATTATAAACAGGGGTTTTCTGTGTATCAGTTTTCAGCGTATCCTGTACTTTCTCAGCATTAATTCCTTTACTATCAAGGGTGTCGTTTTTAGCTATTGAATCTGTTAAAACTATAGCTTGTTGGGATGTTTTAGAATTAAAAAATTGTTTAGCGTTTTGAATAAAATCCTGTTCTAATATGCTATCGTAAATTTTTGGATTATATAGATATATCCCTCCGGCAATTGAAAGCAAGATGGCAATTGTTATAAGCATTTTATATTTGAAAGCCATCCCTGAACTTTCTGTTTCCTCCATCTCCGAAACTTCATCATCATGAACATTATTGTAAGATATTTCTTCTTCTTGATTTTTTGTTAAGGGTTGATCAATAATAACATCCTTTTCCTCTTTTATAAATTCCTTCTGGCTTAATTCTGAAACAGGTTTTAACCCGAAATACGAGCTCCCTAAATCAAGATTACCAGCTACCTGGAAAACATATTCGTCGTTTGTTTTTTTCAGGGTGCCTAATGGATTTAATTCTGCCTCATTTGTGTTTTCTAATAAATTATGCAAAGCAGAAACGTAGTTTTCTATAAAATAATCTGCTGATTCTGAAGAAATATTTTTCTTTACACTAATATGTTCAGAGAGGTCTGTGTTTTTAGCTGAATTTTGTTCAAAAACCAGTTGTTGTGCAGGTGGTATAAAAGTTTGATTTTGTTCGTCAAAAAATCCCGCAATACGAACTTTAAAGAATGTTCCAAAACCCGGTACATTAACTTCAACCTGCTGTTGCAATAACTCCGAAATGTAAAGGGCAATGTTCATGCTGGTAAAGTTAATTTTAAAATCTATATGGTCAAAAGCAATGATCAGAATGAGAAATTAACCCCGCCGAATATGTTTAAGCCTAATTTTTGATAATACAGGTATTGCTGGTATTGAGTGCCCAAAATATTATTAGCCCTAATATATAAGCCTAATTTATTGTTTATACGATATTCAGTTCCCATGCTAAAATCAATAAAGCTTTTCACCATGATAATTTGTTCTTTACGAATAGGGATAAGACTGATCACTTTAGCGCTCGTTTCACCGTTAAAGAGCACTTCTCCGTCTAAGGATAGCTTTTTGGTAATTTGCCCTTTAACATTTGTAAGTAACCGGATACCCGGTTTAAACCAAGCTTCTTCTGTGGCCATATTATAATTAGCAAACTGAATTTTACTGGTTAAACTGAACATATCAGATTTCTTTATACTGATTTCTCCCTCAAAACCCAATGTATTACTTTTCCCCTGATCATAAATGATATTAAAGCGGTTCACGTTTAAAGAATCGTTCATGAAAAGCGGTAAATTCTCTATTGTTTTATAAGAAACCATTACTTTATATCCAAAAGATGAACCTGCATTTCCTTTAACACCACCATAAATATTTGATTTTTCCACAGCGTTTTGGATAATCACATTATTGTTTAAATAAGGGTTTTCTAAACTCATATCCCTTAAAGAAGTCTTTAAAACATCTCCATTTATCCCTGTAAATAGACGGGCGTAGTCTTCTTTAATTTGAAACTCTGCAGAAACAGCAGGAAGAACATTCAGGCGGTTTTTAAGCCCAGTTTCCTGAACCAGGTTTAATCCCACATTTAAAAGAACAGCATCAGTACCATACTTCACATAAGGATTTGCCCTTAATATAGTATTGCTGATACTGTAAAGGGAATCTTCTGCTCCTGTAAAATCAGCGGAAGCTTGCAGACCAAAATCAAATTTATTAAGCGCTTTACTTCCTCCGGCGCTTATTAAGGCTGCTCTCTCACGCCCTTTAAAAATATTGCTGAATGAATAGACATTAGCTTTAACGGCATATTTTAATTCTTCACTATCCTCATCATAGTTGCTCATTAATTCACCATCAGCTTCAAAAATATTGAAACGCTGTTTAGCAGGGTCTGCAGATGGAACAGGTAGGGAAGGGCTAATCCCATAAAAATAAGTTGCTTTGCGGTCATAACTTACTTTACCGTTTATGGTTATCTGATCATAAATACTACGCCCGAAAACGCCTATTTGCTGATTTGAGAACTGTTGCTTATTAATACTTCCCTGTTGCGAAAGATGTCTAATAAATACACCGGCCTGTAAACCTTCATCTTTTCCGGTATTTAAATAGATTTCCGCTAAACCTGTATTTAAACTTCCGGCGCCAACTTTGACATAGTTGTTTTTAAGAATAGTTTCACGTTCAGCTGTTAATCCCCGAGATTGGAGAGGTGCAATATTAGTATTCAACTCCAGCTTTTTATCCAGTATGGAATAAGTTAATTGCGGTTTAAAGGGTTTATTATCCGTCAGATCCGGGTTTATTTTAATCTTTACCGCATCAGCAAGAATAGGTTTATAAGGTCTTACAATTTCAATTTCTTCATTCAAAGCTGAATTTGTCGCCTCATCTTTTTTATCCTGGGCAAAAATTACAGCAGATGTTCCCAGTAAACCTGATAATATGACATATTTAAAAAAGGAAATCTTCATCTTCTATTTAGTTTTGTTCAGTTTTTCCAGCTTTTCTTTGGCTGTTGGTATAACATCATCTGTTTTATCCGCGTAATTATCTATAATACTTTGCAAAGTGCTTTTTGCCTGGAATTCGTCTTTTAAAGCGAGGTAATTATCCGCAAGAAGTATAAAGCTTTTTGCAACCCAGTAATCATAATTCGGCATTTTGCTGATTAATTCAAAGGCTATTTTTTGCGATGTTTTATAATCTCCTTTCAAATATTGAAGATTGGCAATATTGTATTTTGCTTCCGCGGCGACTACGGTTTGGGTTTTATCAATTACATCGGTAAATTGTTTTATTGCTGTAGTAGTATCTCCTTTTAATAAATAAGCTTTTCCGGCAAACAAACCAGCTCTGTATTTTTCTTCGTTGGATGATTTTTCAGAGATTTTAATCAGTTCAGCATATTTTAATGTTTCATCCGGCATCTGAATATTTGCATAAGCTTCCAGTAAATTATTAACCGCGAAGCCATAATTGGCTTTATATTCTGAGGTTAATTCTAACTTTTTAAGATGGACAATGGCTTCGTTATATTTTTTCTGCGCTAAATATATTCTGGAAATATTAATTAAAGCCCGTTCGGTATATTCACTCGTCCAGTCATTCAAAATAAACTCATAATCAGCTATAGCATCATTGGGGCGATTTAATTTAACCAGGCTTTCCGCTCTCATAAACCTGCCCTGTTTTTCATGTATTGATTTTGGGAATTTATCGAAATAACTATTTATTGCATCCAGTGTTCCCTGGTAATCACCTTTTAAAAACCGGTTATTAGCAGCCTGAAAGGTCAAATTATCCTGTTCGGCAACACTTAAATTACCAATACTTGTTCCCTGGGCATAAGATAGAAAACCATCTGCATCAGATTTTTCCACATAAATATTCTTAATGGATTCGAGCGCTTGTTTTGCCTCACTCGTAGTCGGATAATCTTTAACAACCCGCTTAAAACTTTCTAAAGCCGCATCATCCTGATCCTGGTTATATTGTACCAAACCAATGGTAGTTAATGCCTTTGGTACATAACTGCTGCGTGGATATTTCTCAATTAATGAACCTAAACCGGTTTTTGCCTGGTTATAATCGTTTTTAATAAAATAAGTATAAGCAATTTCAAAACTGGCATCATCCGCATAGTTTGAGTTTGGATATTTTTGCAGCAAAGTTTGATGTGTGGAGATTTTGGAGTCATTCTGCCCTTCCAAACCCTGTATCATACCCCGTTGAAAAAGAGCGTAATCACTTCCTGCCGCGTTTGAAGAAATGATTTTGTTATAGGCGTTTAAAGCGCTTGCATAATCTTTTAAAACAAAATAAGAATCAGCTAACCTTAAAACGGCATCATTAACAATATTTACATCCTTATCATTATTTTGTATAAACTTCACAAAATTAGGGGCGGCCTTTTTGTAATTCTCCTCTCTGAATGCGGCATAACCTAAGGAATAATTTGCAAAATGATAGACATCTGTTTTGGATGCAGCCGGCATAGCTAAAAACTTTTCGAAATTAGTTGTTGCTTCACCATACTTTCTAACTTCATACATCGCTTCAGCCATCCAAAAGGTAGCAAGCGCTTCAATTTCGTTATCAACAGCATTATTTTTGGATTTTATAAAGGTTGATATCGCATTTTGAAAAGCACGTTCATTGTAAAATTCCAGTCCTCTGTAATACGTTACTTTCTGGTAAGCTTCTTTTGCAGCTTGGTTTTTATTGGGGATACTTTCAAGAATGGTTATGGCATCCTTGTAATTTTTTGTGCTTAATAGTATTTCCCCTAATAATGTTTTCGCTTCGTCAATGCGTTTAGAGCCAGGATAGGTTTTAATAAATTCCTGCGTAGCAGCCAAAGCAACCTGATGAAACTCCAGTTCATAAGATAATTTAGCATAGTTAAATAAGCCTTCTTCCTGTAAAAGAGGATCGGCGTTAAGTTTTGACGCTTTAAAAAAGGCATTACGTGCGGCTTGTTTATTACCGGTTTTAAGAAAACTTTCGCCTAATGCAATCATCCCGCTTTGAAAATACGCATCCGTGGTTTCCAATTTTTCTAATTCTGTAATTGCTTTAGGATAATCGTTCAATTTGTAATAAGTATAACCTATCTGATAGCTATCTTGGTTGTTCTGGGTTTTTCCTTTATCTCTTAGCTGGAATTCCTGGTAATATAACTTTGCATTTGAATAATCTGATTTTGCAAAGTAAGAAGCCCCAACCAAGCGGTATAATTCCGTTTCAAATACCTGATCGCCGGTTTTAAGAATGGGCACAGCATAATTAATCACATCATCATAACGCTTATCTAAAAAATAAAGAGCAGAAATATAATAAGGATAGCTTTTTTCATAAGTTATTGAACCCTTTAAACGCTCAAATTCAGCGAGGGCAGTTCTATAATCGCCAGATAAATAACTAATAAAAGCATAATAATAAATGGATGTTTCCTGAAAATCACTTTCTTCATCCTTGATTTTTTTGAATAAAGGCTTTGCCCGGGTATAATCTTTAGTTTCAAAATAAGTATAGGCCAGTTTAAAGGTATAATCTGTGCGCTCTTTTGCGCTAAAACCAGATTCGTCAGTTTTTTTAAACCACCCCAGAGCTCTCTTATAGTTTTTACGTACAAAATATGAACGCCCGATCTGGTAATAAGCCAGCCGGATATGCTGGTTTGCCGGGTACTCTTTAATAAACTTTAAAAATAAATTTTCCGCATCCGCATTTTCAAGTTCCAATGCACATAAAGCCTGGTAATACAGTGCATTTTCTTTTAATAAACTAATATTAAAATCATCTTTTTGGGAAGAAGGAATTAGTTTTGACCGCTCAACCCGGCTGAATTGTTCGGATGCGGCGGCATATTTTTCTTTGGCTAATAATTCTAAACCGCTTTTATAATATTCGTTCAGCTCAAACCACGAGTTTTGCTGGGCGAAAGCCGAAATGGAGAATAAGAACAGCAGGCTAAGGCCGGTGCATTTTTTTAACATAAACAGTTTATACAGTATTTAGAGTTCAGAGCAAAAATAATCGAATATTAATGGTACATCCACATAAGAAATTAACAAACTGTGGAAAACTGATGCTTAAACGAAAGGATTGGAAACTTGGTATATTGAAAAGAATAAATCCGGTTTTATTAGATTTTTAAATGCAATTTAAAAATATCTTTAGAATATATTTTACAGTTAAATGTTATTTACCGGAATTCTTTTTTGTTCTTAATTTACCTTCTTCTGTTATGGCAATTTTTTCATTTCTGTTCATTGGCTTTACAAACTCTACCCTCCTGAAACGCAATGCACTCCAGTCTTCATCAATAGCTACAGCTCTTACAGTTTCAAGCCCAATGTTTGCAATACTTTCCCAGCCGTTATCCCGGTTAATCTCCGCTTTGTATTTCTTTGAAGTCCCTTTAGGATAAGCGAACCAAACCAGTCCGTCACCTTTTAATTTCTGTTCAATAATAAGGGCCATTTTGTCAACTTCCGGTTTGGTTTTAACAAAAGCAAGGATAAATTCCAGTTCTTTACAGTCCTTCAAGTCCGTCTTTACAGAAGTGATTTTCATCATTGTTTCCAGTTCATGGGTGAATTCTGTTGGAGAGTTTATTACAAAAATTTCTTTTTGCCCTTTGAAGTTTAGTTTTTTGAATAGTTGGGTCATTTTAATTTACAATACGTTTAATAGTGGTTGATTATCTATATGTCTATTATATTACTTGTCATAAATTGGTTCTTCATATTTTTCATGTGATGGCAACCAATGGCTGTTTATTTTATCAATTAAGTTTATTAAATGGTTTTTTACACCCTTTGTGGTAAAGTCAATGCAAACGATTTTATCAATACTTTTTAGTTCATGATAAGCTGTTATAATAGCAAACCAAAACCCTTCTGAAAAATTAGTATGCCAGGTGGTCATTGGAGAATCTTCAACGTCATTAGAACTCCTTGTGCTTTCATCTTCTTTTTCCATTTGTTTTGCAACAATTGTTTCATCAAAAATATCATGTATTAGTTCACAATACTGCCCTGCTGCACATACATAAAGAACATCATTATCAATACACTTATCTGCGAGTTTGCTGTAAATTTCAACGTCTTTGGTATCTCCAATAGGAAATGCAAGCCAGTTATCAGTCGGTAAATTGCCAAACCAATCTTTATCTGTCACAATACTGGTATAAAATATTTTCCTGTTATTACTATTTCCTATTAGTTCCAATATCTGTGTTGTTTTTTTAAGTTTACCGTTCAATTATAAACGAAACTTATTAGTCTCATATCTCATATCTCACATCTCAAATCAAATAACCTTTTGCCTTTTCAAGCGCCCTGTCCAATCCTGACAGATCTTTTCCCCCTGCGGTTGCATAAAACGCCTGCCCGCCACCGCCTCCGCCTATTTCTTTGGCCAGCTCCCGGATGATATTGCCCGCATTTAAGCCACGCTCTTTCACCACATTCTCTGAAAGCATTACTGTCAGGTTCGGTTTTCCGTCAATTTCTGCCGCGAGGACAAGAAACAGATTACTTACCATATCTTTTATAGCATAAGCTAAACCTTTAACCACATCAGCATTTGGTAGTTCAACCTTTTCCGCAATAAAATTGAGACCATTAAGTTGAACAGCCTTTTTTGCCAGTTCATGTTTCAGGTCGGTAGCTTTTTCCAGACTGTTTTTTTCTGCTTCTTTTTTCAGACGGTTATTTTCTTCCATTAAACCTTCTACAGATCTGACAACATCCTTCGGATTTTTAAGCAATTCCTTTAAATGGTTAATTAAAATATTCTGTGTGCTGATGTATTCTTCAGCTTTTTCACCTGTTATAGCCTCAATACGGCGTACCCCGGCTGCAACTGCGCTTTCTGAAATTATTTTAAAATAACCGATTTGTCCGCTTGCCTTCACATGCGTACCCCCGCAAAGTTCTTTAGAAAAGTGGTCATCAAAGGTAATTACCCGTACAAAATCGCCATACTTTTCGCCAAACAAAGCCGTTACCCCGCTGTTTAAAGCTTCCTGGTAAGGCACATTCTGTTGCTCTTTTAAAGTAATATTCTGGCGTATTTTCTGATTAACAATAGCTTCAACCTGGGCCAGCTCTTCATCACTTACCTTAGAGAAATGAGAAAAATCGAAACGTAAATAATCGGAATTTACTAATGATCCTTTTTGATTGACATGTTTACCCAAAACCTGTTTTAAAGCTGCATGCATCAAATGAGTGGCAGAGTGATTACTTTCTGTTGACCTGCGTTTACTTTCATGAACCATTGCCCAGAAGTTTCCTGTAAGTTCTTCCGGTAATACATCCAGAAAATGAATGATCAGGCCGTTTTCTTTTTTAGTATTGCTTATTTCAAATTCAAATAAGCGTGAAAAATCTTCCAGTTTACCCGTATCCCCAACCTGGCCGCCGCTTTCTGCATAAAATGGCGTACGGTTTAAAACAACTTGGTATTGCTCTTTCCCTTTGCTGCTTACCTGGCGGTACTTTAAGATCTTACATTCAGTTTCGAGTTCATCATATCCCACAAATTCCACTTCATCGCCTTCGTTTACAATGATCCAGTCTCCCGTATCTACTTTTGTAGCCGCCCGTGAGCGGTCTTTTTGTTCTTGTAAGGCTTTTTCAAAACCTTCCATATCCACCGACCACCCTTTTTCACGAGCCATCAACTCGGTCAGATCAGCAGGGAAACCACAAGTATCAGAGAGAAAAAATACAAATGATCCAGGAATTACTCTTTCCGGTTCATCCCATTTATGTTCTATACCTGCATATTTTAAGAATGGAATTAGTCCTTGTGGTATATGCTTTTCTCCCGTCTCAATAAATGAATTAAAGAACATTATACCAAAATCTATTGTTTTCAAAAAACTATTCTCTTCTTCTAAAATAGCTTTCTGTACAAATTCCTCCTGAAGTTTTAATTCAGGAAAAACATTATTAAACTGTTCAGCCAGCAGGGGAACTAATTTATTTAAGATAGGTTCATAGGAATTCAGAAAGCTATAAGCATATCTAACCGCTCTTCTTAGAATTCTACGTATAACGTATCCTGCTTCTTTGTTTGAGGGTAATAGCCCATCTGCAATAGCAAAAGATACAGCCCTAATATGATCGGCTATAACCCGCATGGCAATGTCAGATTTCTCATTCTCTCCGTATACTATCTTTGCTTCTTTAGCTATAAACCGGATTAAAGGCTGGAAAACATCGGTATCATAATTAGAAGTTTTGCCTTGTAAAACCCGCACCAAACGTTCCAAGCCCATACCCGTATCTACATGTTGCGCAGGTAAAATTTGTAAGGAGCCATCTTTAAGGCGGTTAAATTGCATAAACACATTATTCCAGATCTCAATAACCTGGGGATGATCATGATTAACCAGTGAACTCCCGTCAACAACTGATTTTTCTTCCGATGTACGACAATCTACATGAATTTCAGAGCATGGGCCGCATGGGCCGGTTTCGCCCATTTCCCAAAAATTATCTTTCTTGTTTCCCAATAAAATACGGTCTTCCGCGATATGCTGCTTCCAGAAATTATAAGCTTCCTCGTCTTTTGGTAAACCCTCTTTTTCATCTCCGCCAAAAACCGTCACATAAAGCTGGTCTTTAGGTATTTTATACACTTCAGTCAGTAATTCCCAGCTCCAGGCAATAGCCTCCTCTTTAAAATAATCGCCAAAACTCCAGTTACCCAGCATTTCGAACATGGTATGATGATACGTATCAATCCCAACTTCTTCCAGGTCATTATGCTTGCCCGATACCCGTAAACAACGTTGCGTATCGGCTACACGCCGATATTTAATAGGTGCTTCGCCCAAAAACAATTCCTTAAACTGGTTCATACCCGCGTTGGTAAACATTAATGTAGGGTCGTTTTTTACCACAATTGGCGCCGATGGCACAACCTGGTGCCCTTTACCTGCAAAAAAATCTAAAAAAGTTTGTCTAATCTCTTTCGTCGTCATCCTGATTATTAGCTAATGTGCAAATATAAAGTTAGCCATGATATTTGTGATACACCGATGTGAGATAATTGCAGTTGATCAATCCATGCATCCATTAAATTGTTAATTTTACCGGAAAGCCAATGCTTACTGATATGCCTTATAAAGAAAGAGATATTACCAAATTGTACTACACCATGGGTGAAGTAACTAAGTTGTTTGATGTAAATGCCTCGCAAATTCGTTTTTACGAACGTGAGTTTGATATTTTACAGCCTAAAAAGAATAAAAAAGGCAACCGTTTGTTTACGCCCGATGATGTTGAGAATTTAAAGATCATTTTTACACTCGTTAAAGAAAAAGGGTATACCCTGCAAGGGGCAAAAGATTTTTTAAAGAGCAATAAAAGCGAAGTGAAAGAAAACCAAAAAGTAATTGATTCGTTAGAACGGTTAAAGCAATTCTTGCTGGAAGTAAAAGAACAGCTTTAATACTTTATACAGATGATTGATCAAACCGTAAAAAAGTCGCCTAAAAAGGTATTAGTGGTCATCAATCCAAGATCCGGCAGCGGAGCCTACCAGCATTTGGAAAATGCCCTGAAGTTTCAGGCAGAACTCAGTCCTTTTGATTTTCAGCTGTACATCATCCCTAAAACTACCGCATATCAGGATATTAAAAAGCTGATTAAATCTTACCGGCCAACCATTGTAGCTGCCGCAGGGGGAGATGGGACCGTAAACCTGATGGCGGGTATTTTAGCCCATACCAACATACCTTTATTAATTATTCCATTAGGCTCTGCAAACGGCATGGCAAAAGAACTCGGTATTGGCAATAGTCTCGAAAATACACTTTCACTAATATCAGCCGGTGTAATAAAACCTATTGACCTGATTGAGATCAATAACAGGATATGTGTCCATTTAGCGGATTTTGGCTTAAATGCCCGCATTGTTAAAAGCTTTGAAGAAGATGTAAACCGCGGAATGTTAACCTACGCCAGGCATTTATTCCGCCAGGTATTTATGCTGAAAAGCTATAGAATTACCCTTTCTATTGATGGAAAACAATTAAAAAGAAAAGTAGTTTCCCTAACCTTCGCAAACGCCTCCAAATACGGCACTGGCGCAGTAATTAACCCGCAGGGCTTGCTTGATGACGGGAAATTCGAACTGGTTTTGGTAAAACCCTTCCCCAGAATAAAGCTCCTTTCCATAGCCTGGAAAATGTTTACAAACACCTTGCAGACATCCGACTTTGTAGAAATAATCAGCGTTAAAAACGCGGAGATAAAAATAAGCAGGAAAACAACCTTTCAAATTGATGGTGAAATTACAGGTAAAGTAAAGGAAATTAAGGCAAAAATTCTTCCAAAAGCACTAAGCGTTTTAGTGCCCCCTGTTAGTCTAACTTAACTTTTTCTCATAAACCAGTTTCCCTTTAGGTTCATCCGCATCTAAGATCCAGCAAGATAAAACAGCAGAACCATCGCTTTCAAACCTGATCTTAAAAAACCCTTTCGCTTTCATCCCAAACAGTAAGTTTTTACCTTCTGTTAAAACATACTTCAATTTAGAACCCGCCCCGCTGATAATAAAATGATTGTTATCCTTTTCAATATGCTGCAGGTTATGTTCATGCCCCGCGGCATAAATTAAGCCCGGGTAATTTTTAAAAATATCCTTTAAGCGGCGTCGCAAACGCCTGTAACGCGGATGCGCGATATCCTCTTTGGCCCCAAAAAATTTACGGTAAAGCGGAAGCAAAGAACCAATAAAAGGCAGGGGGATATAAGCCTTTTTATGATAAATAGTAAAGGGGAATAAATGATGTCCCAGTTTATATCGCCCGCCATGTATAGCATAACTGTAAACAGGGGCGTGCCCTGCCACAATAACACGTTTATGTTTATTCTTATCTAAAACCTTTACCAGGTGTTCAAAAAACTCTTCTTCTGACGATACCCGGCAGCCGTATTTTTCACCAACAGGCCTGAAACCATCCTGAAGCCACCACTGTGTATTAATTAAAATTAAAGTTACCTCATCAGTTAAATCAACCTCTGCCGGGCCAGGGCAGCCATTAGAGGGGAGAAGAATATTTTTTTTATCAAATAGCTTTTCCAGGTATTTCTCCTGCCGCAAAACATAGTCATAACCATCTTTTCGCCCCTTGTTCCAGTCATGATTACCCGAAATGAAAACCACCTTTCCATGGTAATCCGCCAGCGCTTTTTGATAAGCAGTTAAGGTAGCTTCCGCATCCTTACGTAATATATTCCCTTTAGCAGGAAGTCCGCGTGGATAAACATTATCCCCCAAAAAAACCACCGCGGAGTTTTGCGACTGATCGAAATGAGCGTTAAGCATTTGCAAAACCCGGTCCGGATGATGGCGTGCAATATTCCCCGTATCGCCAATTAAAAAAACTTCGTAAGGTTTATTGTCTATTAAACCGCTTTCCATAATTAGTATTGCTTAATCACACAATCTGATGATAAGAATTGTTGCTTTGCATATTTAGCTAAAAATATGGATACATGATAATTATTGAAGAGATTAAGTTGTACTGAAACTTATTTTGTATTAATAGAATTTTAAAGAGGATATTTAATTTTGGTGCATAAAAAAAGCCCTGAAATTATTTCAGGGCTTTTTTGGTTTTACCTTTTAGGAATTAATTAGAATACTTATAAAAAGTTGCACCATTTAATGGGCTAATAAATATGTATGTCATATTCTGTCTACTCCATTGAAAATCACTAGTCTGCAAATCTCCTTCTTCTACACCAATATCCAGATCACAGTAATAAGTTCCTCTAATAGTCAATTTTGGCTTATTTATAACAGATTCTCCAGTTTTATAGGTTATCATATCTATAGTAATTAGATCACTTAAATCAGGGTTTTCAGCGTTTTTTCCGGCAATACTGATAACTCTTAACTTACCATAATTGCCTGAATTTGTTTTATAAAAAATGATAGCCCCATTTTTTAATACTTGGCCTTCGGCTGTTGTTCCATCTATATTTTCACTCTTAAAGTTAGCTTCCTGAGCTTTAATATCTGTAAGTGTAATTTTATCAAAAGCAGATATTGGTGTAGCTTTATCTGATTTTTTACATCCGCCAACTATTAAAGCTCCAAATAATAAAATAAGCGCTGTTTGTTTAATTTTCATAAAATTTAATTTTAAGTGTAAGAATATTGTTAGTTGAAACAAATATTAAGCCAAAGATATTGAATTAAATTCTTTGCTCGTCGGAATTTATAATTCCGATGCTATAACAAGGGGATTTATAATCCATGCTCCGCTCGTCGGAATTTACAATTCCGATGCGATAACAAAGGATTTATAATCCCCATTATAAATGTAAAACTAAATTTACTTTGCTCGTCGGAATTTGTGCTTCCGATGCCATAACATAAAATTTAAAATCTGTCATTTCCGGCAATTTTAAATACCTTAAAAAATATTTGGAACCCGCCCTGCAAATAAGCTGTTCATTTAAGCGCTTAACTGTTGCAGGCTTAGTACAGCCAGTTCCTCATAGAAATACATAACTCTAATTCAGGAAGTAAGCACAGTAACTTAGGAAATGAATACTGTAACTTAGGAAGTAAGCACTGTAACTTAGGAAATAGCCACCGTAATTTAAGCAGTAAGTACTGTAATTTAGGAAATAGCCACCGTAACTTAAGAAGTAAGTACTGTAATTTAGGAAATAAGCACTATAACTTAGGAAATAGCCACCAAAATACAAGAAATAAGCGTCCTGATACAGGATTTTAGTATATATAAGCTGAAAACATCTAAATTAAAGTCTGTTTTTTATACTAAGGGTGTAAAAAAGAATACAGCAAACTCTAAAATTGTAGTTAATGACAGACTTACTGAAATGCTGTTATAACAAAGTTTCCACTTAGAACACCTTCTAAAATAACTAATAGTTTTAGCCCTTATAAAAAAATATCCGAAAAGAAAAACATCAGCCCAATAAGAACCCTGTTAATTGCGTTGCCTAACTAAAAGGTAAAGAACCGCCATGCGTATAGCTACACCATTTTCTACCTGGTCCAGTATAATAGATTGTTTGCTGTCTGCCACATCACTGGTAATTTCAACCCCGCGGTTTATGGGTCCCGGGTGCATAATGGTAATTTCTTTATCCAGCGAATTTAAAATTTCCTTATTTAATCCATACATCATGGAATATTCCCGTAAAGAAGGGAAATACTTAATATCCTGACGCTCTAATTGAATTCGAAGCATGTTAGCAACATCGCACCAGTTTAAAGCCTTTAATAAGTTATACTCAACCTTTACACCCAAGGTATCT
>JBASZP010000051.1:0-7883 GCA_049660965.1 Daejeonella sp.
GAAGTGGCCTCATCCAGTATTAATATAGCCGGATCTTTTAGCAATGCTCGTGCAATAGCTATCCGCTGGCGTTGTCCGCCGGAAAGTTTAATGCCACGTTCGCCTACCAGGGTATCATAGCCTTCCGGAAAACTGTTAATAAAATCATGTGCATTCGCACGTCTTGATGCGGTAATCAGTTCCTCAGGACTTGCGTTTAAACGGCCATAAGCGATGTTCTCACGGATAGTCCCCCCAAACAAGAGCACGTCCTGCGGAACAATAGCCACCTGGTTGCGTATATCTGTGAGGGAATAGTCTGTGGAAACTTTATCATCAAATAAGATCCGGCCGCCATCAGCTTCATAAAACCTTAAAATTAATCCCGCAATGGTAGATTTACCGGCTCCGCTCGGACCAACAATAGCTACTTTCTCTCCCCTTTTGGCTTCAAATGAAACCCCGTTCAATACAGTTATTTCCTTACGGGAAGGATAGGAAAATACCACATTTTCAAAGCTCAGGTCACCTTTAATATGTTCGCGTATAGTATTGTCTTTTTCATTAATGGAGATGGGTTCGCTTACTTCGCCTAGTATTTCTAACACCCGCTCGCTTGAACCCACTGCTTTTTGCATGGTTGCATAAAGCTCGGGGAAACTGCCCATTGCAGCGCCCACAAAGGTGGAGAGCAGGATAAACGTAAACATGCTTTCAAGCCGTATTTCGCCAGACTGAACTAAATTAGAACCGTACCAAACCACCGAAACTATAGCCCCGAACAAGCAAAACACAATAAACGAGGCAAAAATACCGCGGAACTTAGCGCCTCTCATGGCAATTTTAACCACTTCGCGAATGCTTTTATTATATCTTCCTACTTCAAAAGCTTCATTAACAAAGGCCTTTACATTAGAAATTCCCTGCAATGTTTCTTCAACAATGGTATTTGATTCAGCCAGCTTATCCTGCGCCTTACGGGATAGCTTCCTGATGAAACGCCCAAAGAATACGGCCACAAAAACCAGCACCGGTAATACAGCCAGGAGCATTAAGGTTAGTTTTACAGATACCAGCACTAATAAAATGATCCCTCCGGTAAAAATGATGATCTGCCGGATCATTTCTGCAAGCGTGGTGGTTATGGCATCCTGTATTTGTGCCAAGTCTGCCGAAAGGCGGCTGTTTAATTCGCCTACCCTGCGTTGCGAAAAGAAATTCATGGGCAAGGTTACCAACTTAAAGTAAGTATCCCTGCGGATATCGGCCAGGCCTTTTTCCGCGACTTCTACAAACCAGGTAATTCTGAAAAAGGACAGGATCGACTGTATAAACAAAACTCCCAGTAAGGTAATGGCAACCGTATTAATATCCGTCGGGAAAAAGTCAAGGATTTCTTTTGATACCATGGCCCCGGCTTGCTGCGCCTGGATTCCGCTTCCAATTAAACGGCCCATTAATAAAGGGAAAAGGAAAGAACTTGAGCTGGAAAGGATGAGAAAAAATAAGCCGAAGAAAAACTTGCTGCGGTAAGGTTTAAGATAACTTAATAACCTCATCACCTGCTGAATGCTTTGCCTGTTTATTTTTGCTTTGGGAAGTTCTTCAGCCTGGGCGTTTCCGCTGTTTAATTTATTACGTGCCATGTAGGGATTGAGAAAGCGTACTTTAATAAAAAAGTGCGGGGCAAAAGTAGTGTTTATTTAAACTTTTAACGATTCACACAGTCAGTTTACCATCATAAGACAGGCCGGACACTCTTACCACCAATAGAAAAACTTTTCTCCTAAATAAGGCAGGCGGCTGTGAAATGAAATAAATAAATGGATATCCGGATAATTATTATACCTTGATTCATGAATATAGATTTTCTTTCCTGATTTAAGTTCTAAGATCAATACTCCCAAGTTTGGGCGGTTTTTTCTTAGTACAGAAGATTCATAATAACCTTTAATATCAGTCATAGGATATACCGTTTCATTTCCGGTTGATCTGTTTTTGATGATCAGCTTCTTTGTATCCATATAAAACTCAATATATGATCTGCGGAATGCAACAGATATAAATAAAAGTGTAAAGGCGCCAAATATTAATATAAACGGAGAATCATAAAAATTCGTTGAAGGTTTATGTTGGAAATAAAGCCATCCGCTATTGGCCATTAATCCTAATACAAACAAAGTTAAAATGATTAATGCGGGTCTCGTTCCGGTTTTAAGCTCAGTAGTTACAGAATTCAAACTCCTCAAATCCTGTTCAATTTCACTCCCTAAGTTTATATCTTTTGAGTAACCCCAATCATTATTCTCAGTTTGTGTATATTGCAGAAGTTCATCTTCCGCTGTTTTAAGCAGTTCTTCGTTAGTATGCTCTGTCAGATAATCTATAATATTATTTATACTTCCTAAACCTTTGGGAAATTCTCCCGAATCCACTAGTTCTTCCAAATCCATATAAAAGAATTCAAAGGTGCTCATATCGCTCTCTACTTCTTCAGGATTAATATCCAGGTTTTTTAAGGGTTCTTCAAAATTATCATTGTAAAATTCTTTTACAAGATCAGTGACCCTTTCTTTTAATCGTGTGTTCATGCTTACTTTAGGGTATAGTTATGAGGGACCAGGCTTCTGCTTTTTCTGCAAATAAAGGTTTAACCTTGGCCCATGTTTCTTTAAAAAAAGTGGAATTCCGGTAATTGTTAAGGTCATCTTCAGAATTCCAGTAACTTAATGTGAAATACCTGTCCGGGTGTTGGGCATCTTTCATAAGTTCTACTTTTAAACAACCTTCAAACTTTAAAATAAAGGGTTTTGTCTCATGGAATATCTCTGTAAATCTGGCAATGTTTGCAGGTTTAAATTGCAGTTTAACTATGCGGGTAATCATGGGTGAAATTCAATTCTTACAATATCTCCCAGGTTTAATCCTAATAAACCGCTTGCATTTCCTTTGTTAATGGCTATTTCTAAATGATTGCTGATACCAAATAAACATAGTTTTTCGCCTTCTTCTACTTCGTTATAATGCCAGCTTAACTGGGATATGGATTCATTTCTCCTGAAAAACAAGGTAAAATCACGGTTGCGCTGAAATTTGGTAAATAATTCTTTGGTGATGTTTGTAATCACATTTTGGAAGGAATCGATGTAAATAACACTTCCCCGGATAATACTTTCTTCAATAACAGGCTGTAAGGTCATTCTTTGCTCTACATTATTTACAGGTAAACCAATATCCTTTAGTTTTCCGCCCTTTGCCAAATGACTTGCCGCTTTTGGAAAAATATCTGAAAGTGGAAAATGCAAAAACTTTAAGTCCTGCATAATGTTTAACTCTACAATCTCCGATGGTTCTTCATCAAATAGCAGGGAGAAGATACCATTATCAGCACCAATAAAATAATGCTCTTTATACTTTAAAGCGATGTAACGGGTATTTTTATTAAACACCGAGTCGATACCAATAAGATGTACGGTATTCTTAGGGAAATAATGAAATGAGTTTTTTAAAACAAATGCAGCCTGCGGAATATTAAAAGCGGCAATATCATGGGTAATGTCAACAATATTAGCATTAGGGAGCTGGCTCAGAATGCTTCCTTTCAAAGCAGCCTGGTAAAAATCTTTGTCACCTAAATCAGTTGTTAAAGTGATTATTGCCATTAAAATGTGAATATTTATTATTATTCTTGTAAAGCAAACTATTAGTGCAAATATTCAATTTTAATCTTACATAAATACCCGGTAACTAAAAATTAAGCATACTTGAACGAATTTAAACTAAACATTGAAAACATAAACCCCGTAGTACTTTGGGGTTCTAACAACGAGTATTTCGAAATTATAAAGAAGCAATTTCCTAAAATAAAGATTGTAGCCCGGGGTAATGAAGTAAAAGCCCTTGGTGATGATACTGAACTTCAAAACTTCAGTAATAAGCTTCAGGAGATCATCAGCCATGTTGATAAATTTCAAAGCCTCAGCAATAATGACCTGGAGCATCTTTTAGGAGGTGAATTCCCGGCTAATGGTAATGGTGAACTGCAAACTTTAAAACCTGGCGGCGGAGCGGACCCTATAGTTTTTGGCCCCAACGGGATTATTATTAAAGCACGCACAGCCAATCAGCGTAAAATGGTAGATAGTATTAATGTGAATGATATTATTTTTGCCATTGGCCCCGCCGGAACAGGAAAAACATATACAGCAGTTGCATTAGCTGTACGGGCGTTAAAAAACAAAGAAATAAAACGGATTATTTTAACCCGCCCGGCAGTTGAAGCTGGTGAAAACCTTGGCTTTTTACCCGGAGATCTAAAAGAAAAGATTGATCCGTATTTGCGCCCTTTATACGATGCGCTGGATGATATGATACCCGCTGATAAGTTAAAAGTTTTTTTAGAAAACCGTACCATTGAAATTGCACCGCTTGCATTTATGCGTGGCCGTACATTAGATAATTGTTTTGTGATTTTAGATGAGGCTCAAAATGCCACAGATCTACAACTTAAAATGTTTTTAACCAGAATGGGCCCGTCTGCTAAATTTATTGTAACAGGTGATGTAACTCAAATAGACTTACCGAGAAAGCAACAATCTGGTTTAAATACGGCCTTGCGGATCTTACCTGACATCAAAGGAATTGATATTATATACTTAACCGGTGAAGATGTGGTTAGGCATAAACTGGTAAGAAGTATTTTGAGAGCTTACGGGGATATACAGTAATAACGTAATCATAGAAAGAAGATGGCAGATTATAAATAATAACCTGCCATTTTATTTAGAACTACTCAGCTCTTTTTAATCCGTATTTTTCTATTTTATTATATAAATGACTTCTTTGAATATCAATATCATCCGCTGTTTTTGAAACATTCCAGTTGTTCTTTTCCAGTTTATATTTAATGTATTCACGTTCGGCGGAATCTTTATATTCCTGGAAACTTGCAAACTGGTCAAAATTCGCTTGTATGCTTTCTGAGCCGTTTAATGTAACAGTTGCTTGTGATAGTGATGCCGGGTTAGCAAAGGTTTTAACATCCATATCTGTAATTACTTTGTCACTCAAAATAATTAAACGTTCAATCATATTATGTAACTCGCGGATATTTCCTGTCCATGGCAAAGCTTTTAAGGCTTCCATAGCATGATCATTTATTTTCTTAACGGGAATACCATAATCTTTACAAATCTCTTCGCAAAAATTTTGAGTGATTAATGGAATATCTTCTTTCCGTTCCGTTAAATTAGGTACATTAATTAATATCACACTTAAGCGATGATAGAGGTCCATTCGGAAATTACCGCTTTCAATTTCCTTTTGCAGATCTTTGTTTGTTGCTGCAATAACCCTCACATTAACTTCTATCTCTTTTTCGCCGCCAACCCGTGTTATTTTATTTTCCTGCAAAGCCCTTAAAACTTTTGCCTGGGCAGAAAGGCTCATATCACCAATCTCATCCAGAAATAAAGTACCGCCATTTGCCTGTTCAAACTTACCAATACGTTGTTTTACTGCCGATGTAAATGAACCTTTCTCATGACCAAATAATTCACTTTCAATTAATTCTGACGGGATAGCTGCACAATTAACTTCAACTAAGGGCGCATTATTCCTGTTTGATTTTTCATGCAACCAGCGGGCAACTAATTCTTTACCGCTTCCATTAGCGCCGGTTACTAATACACGGGCATCAGTAGGTGCAACCCGTTCAATGGTCATTTTAATCCGGTCAATTGCGGGGGAATTTCCAAGAATCTCACGTGTTTTACTAACCCTGCGTTTTAATACTTTGGTTTCTGTAACCAGGTTTCCACGTTCAAGGGCGTTACGTACGGTGATGAGTAAGCGGTTTAGATCAGGTGGTTTTGAAATAAAATCAAAAGCTCCTTTTTTACTTGCTTCAACGGCTGTTTCAACTGTTCCATGCCCCGATATCATGATGAAGGGTAAATCGGGTTGAATGATAAGGCCTTCAGTAAGGACTTCCATACCATCCATTTTATTCATTTTAATATCACACAGAACGAGATCGTATCCGTTTTTTTGAATAAGGGCTAAACCATCTATTCCATTATCAACATCATCGATCTGATATTCTTCATATTCGAGTATTTCACGTAATGTGCTGCGAATAGCTCTCTCATCATCAATAATTAAAATTTTTGCCATAGGGGTTTTTTGTTTTAAAGAGTGGCTCTAAAGATAAATATATAAAATGCTTTTCAAAATAAAGCTTAAACAATTAAAACAAAAAAAATGCAAGCCTGTAAGCCGGGTTCTGTTTTCCAATGAATTGGAAATTCTATCATTTATCTAGCCCCACCATTGCTGATGTGATCCAACGACCTACCCGTCCCGGGTAATCATGACTGAACATGATAACAGAGCGAGCAACTCTAAACCGGGACCTATTTGGTCTTTCAACTCCTGGGGTTTACCGTACTTTATGTCGCCATAAAATACCGTGAGCTCTTACCTCACATTTTCACCTTTTCCTTTACCGTAGCCTTCTCAAATTTCTTTGAGGTGCAACTTCGATTTAGGTAGTTTATTTTCTGTGGTACTTTCCGTCCCCGCTAATTAGCGGGGCCTTCCCGTTAGGAAGCAGAATGCTCTGTGTTGCCCGGACTTTCCTCCCTCCCGACAAGATCAGGACGGCGATAGAACGGCTTGCATTTTTCAAAGATAATATTTAGTTGCAGTTTTTGAGGTCTTTATTAACGGTTTTTGCGTCATAAAACCCTTGTTTATTACCAAATGAATTGGTAATGTAAACGATGATCTGGGCAATATCAATATCTGCTAATTGTCCGTTTGCAGGCATTTGTCCTTCAAAATACTGGTTTGAAACCTTAATTTTACCGCTTAAGCCATACTTTATTATGCACGCCAACCGGTATTTATTTTGTTTGAGGTATATACTATCTGTAAGCGGGGGATATAAGTTAGCTAAGCCTTTACCATCTATATTATGACAGTTCTGGCAATGCTTTTCATATAGTCCTTTTCCGTTTACATAGTAGCGCTGATAGGTTATTTCATCTTCTGTATTACATGAGTAAAAAAGTGAAGAGCAAATCAGCAGAGTAAGAAAAATATAGACCAATTTATTTCTCATCCATCTTATCTTCATAAAGCAGGGTTTGCATATCAAGCATCATTTTCTTCACCTGGTCTTCTTTTGTACCATCATAAGCGCCCCGAATTCTTTTTTGCTTATCAACCAGTACAAACCATCCCTGATGAACTAAACCCTGGGGGTCTTGGGCATCTTCATAAGCAGCAGTCAGATAACTTTTGGCAGCGATATTAAAGATAGAATCTCGTGAGCCATGAACAAATTCCCATTGCTCCCCTTTTACGCCAAGCTTATCAGCGTATTTTTTTAAACGGGAAGGAAGGTCGTATTTAATATCAATAGTGTGCGAAAGGAATTTTACCTGATCATTATCTTTAAATTTTTCATAGGCCTGAAGCATGTTGCGGTGCATTATGGGGCAAATGGTATTACATGAAGTAAAGAAAAAATCGGCCACATAAATTTTGCCGTCAAAATCTTTGTTGGTAACTGGTACACTATCCTGGTTAAGATAAGAAAAAGGAGGTACAGTCTGGTAAATGGTATCAATAACGATTTCCCCGTTCACAACCTTTTCAAAGGGTTCTTTTTCTCCTAAAATTGGCAGCCTGTTTTCATTTTTACTTTTGCAGGATTGAAATAAGATAATTGTAAATAAAAAAATAAGGGCTGGTTTCATGCTGCAAATTTATCAAATAAAAGAGGCTGTCTCAAAAGTAATTTTGTCAGTTCAACTGCCAAACAAAATTTTGAGTGACTGTCTTTAATCAATAAAAAAGGCCGATATTCTTTATAAGAAATTGGTCTTTTTCATTAAATT
>JBASZP010000052.1:0-25790 GCA_049660965.1 Daejeonella sp.
AAACGCGGTCAGGTTTTTATCCTCATCAATTTTAGCGAACACAATAAACACATCTGCGAAACCACCATTGGTGATCCACATTTTTTGCCCGTTAAGCAGGTAATGGGTCCCTTCGGCATTTAGCGTAGCTTTTGTGCGGCCTGAATTGGCATCGGAACCGGAATTGGGTTCAGTTAAACAATAGGCCGCTTTCCATTCGCCGGTTGCCAGTTTAGGAATGTATTTAGCCCGTTGAGCTTCACTGCCATAGTATAAAATCGGCAAAGTTCCAATCCCGGTATGTGCTGAAAGGGCTACCGCGAAAGAACATCCCGGGCCTACCACATCTGTAACCAGCATGGAGGTGTTGAAGTTTTTGCCAAAACCGCCATACTCTTCGGGAATGGAGACTGCCAATATTCCTAAAGCTCCGGCTTTATCCATTAAACGGGGCATTAAACCCTCTTCCTGCTGATCAATACGTTCCAGGTTTGGAAATACCTCGCTCTCTAAAAAATCTTCGCAGGTTTTTTTGATCATGAGCTGTTCTTCATCAAATTCCTCGGGTATAAAAATATCATCACAAGAAGTTTCGCGGATAATAAACTCACCGCCTTTAATTGATTTGTTTTTTTCTGTAGTTTCCATCTTTACTTAGTATTGTGTAGTGAGTATTGGGTATTGAGAGTGATAGGCATCTAAAATAATTACTTATCAGCCTTTAATGTTTTTTGCAAATTGTAATTCATTTTTTGTAACTCGTCAATATTATTGAGCACATCATTGCATAATTCGCCTGTTACAAATCCTAACTTCTCTGCAATTACAAGCTGTGTTTGAAGTTCATAAGATGAGCCATTGGCAATTGCTAAGAATTGTTTAAATTCTCCTTTAGTATTTCTGCCTGCACCTTCAGCAATATTAGAGGGTACAGATACAGCGCAACGACGTGTTTGAGATATGAGGCCAAAGCGTTCATCATTTGGAAAATGTGTAGTAATGGAATAGATTTTTACTGCCAGGTCTATTGCCTTATTCCAAATTTTTAATTCTTTAATGTTGTGCATAATTTAATAGTATTGATATTCATAGTATTGTATATTGAGACTTGATTTATTATTCATTATCTTCCAATGATTTATTTTGTATGAGATAGGGTATAAAATCAAACATACTGAACTAGTATCATTTGAGACTAATTGAGTGAGAAAGCATCACAATACTCAATACCCTCTACTCAATACTTCTCTCAAAGCATTTCAAATATTCCTGCCGCCCCTTGTCCGCTGCCTACGCACATGGTTACCATACCATATTTTTTATTTCTTCTTTTTAATTCGTTGAAAATCTGGACGGAGAGTTTAGCTCCGGTGCATCCTAAGGGATGTCCTAAGGCGATAGCCCCACCATTGACGTTAATCATATCGGGATTTAAGTTTAATGTCCGGATGATTGCCAGGGACTGGGATGAAAAAGCTTCATTTAATTCTATCAGGTCCAGTTCTTCCTGTTTCATTCCGGCTTTTTTTAAAGCTATGGGTATTGCTTCAATGGGCCCGATGCCCATAATGCGTGGCGGAACGCCTGCCACTCCATAGCTAACTAAACGGGCAATAGGCTGAACATTAAGTTGTTTTAACATACTTTCTGACACTATCAGAACAAAGGCGGCGCCATCTGATGTTTGTGATGAATTTCCGGCAGTTATGCACCCATTGGCGGCGAAAATGGGTTTTAATTTCGCTAATTTTTCAATAGTTGTGTCTGCACGGGGGCCTTCATCAGTATCTACTATATACTGGCGTGTTTTCCTTTTCAGGTTTTCATCCAGGTAATTTTCATTTACCGTGATTGGAACTATACCATCTTTTAAATGTCCGTTTTGAATTGCAGCAACAGCCTTTTGATGAGACTGAAGGGCAAAGTTATCCTGGTCTTCGCGACTGACATTATATTCTTTGGCAACGGCTTCGGCAGTTAGGCCCATTCCCCAATACCAATCAGGATTATTTTTGGCAACCTCCGCATTGGGAACTAGTTTCCATCCCCCAAAAGGCATACCCGACATAACTTCTACACCGCCGGCAATAATGCAATCGGCCATGCCTGATCTTATTTTTGCCACGGCTGTGGCTATTGTTTCCAGACCTGATGCACAGTAGCGGTTAATGGTAACACCCGGGACTTTATCTGTATCTAATCCCATTAAGGAGATCATTCGGGCGACATTTAAGCCCTGTTCACCTTCGGGTGTGGCGTTTCCAACAATTACATCATCAATTTGTTCTTTATCTAAGCTTGGTACAGAATTTACCAAATGTTTTACTACATCCGCAGCCAGGTCATCGGCTCTTGTAAAACGAAATACACCACGCGGGGCTTTGCCAACTGCGGTACGGTATGCTGCTATGATATATGCTTCTTTCATGTCTTTATTATTAAGTAGGGCATAAGCTATAAGGCTTTTCTACTAGTATAATTTTGCTTTTAGCGGTTTTTAGAATAAGGTTTATTTTTACATAGTATTAGTCGCTATATAAATCCGTTTGCTATTTATATTTTTTTCCAGTGCTCTATTACTTTCTCAATACCTTTACTTTCCAATACAGCATAATCTTCAAACCATCCGCACTGAATACAAATTAAGGTTTTAACATATAATGCTTTCCATAAGGATACAACCAAAACACATCTATCACCGCGTGTTTCTAAACCTTCATTACTATAAATATCTTTGCCGCCGCATTTGGGGCATTGGCCTGTTTTTAATGAGTTTATTAATTGCGACATAAATAGATCAGTTTCTTAGTGCTTTGCCTTTTGTCAGTATAGATTGTATTCTCTCCAGTGTTTTTCGCTCTCCGCAAAGCGACAGAAATACTTCACGTTCTAAATCAAGTAAGTATTGTTCTGTAACTAATGTTGGGGCAGAGAGATCTCCGCCGCACATGACGTAGCCTAATTTTTCGGAGATCTTTTTATCATGTTCAGAAATATACTGGCCGGCGTACATGGAATTGGCGCCTGCATAAACAATTCCTAAACCACTTTTGCCTAATACACGGATATCTTTACGCTGAACGGGTCTGGTATACCCGGCTTCAGCCAGTTCAATTGCTTTTTCTTTTGCATCTGATATTAAACGGCTGCGGTTCATGCTGATACTGTATTTATCTTTTTGCAAATAACCGAGTTCATAAGCCTCTTCGCCGGAAGTGGATACTTTAGCCATGCCAATAGTTAAGAACCGATCTTTCAAGATATTTTGTTCAATCTGCCCTTCATGAAACTCATCGGAAACCCGTAAAGTAAACTCTTTTGTTCCGCCTCCTCCCGGGATAAGGCCAACTCCAAATTCAACCAGGCCCATATAGGTTTCCGCATTGGTTTGGACGTGATCTGCATGTAAACAAAGTTCACATCCGCCACCTAAAGTTAAATTATGTGCTGCTGCCACCACCGGAATTGATGAATAGCGAACACGCATCATGGTATTCTGGAATATTTTAATAGCCAGGTTGATCTCATCCCAGTCCTGTTCTACCGCCGCCATAAATATCATCCCGATATTTGCTCCCGCGGAGAAATTTGCACCATCATTGCCAATGACTAATCCACGATATTCTTTTTCTGCCAGGTCAATAGCCTTGTTAATTCCCTGAATTACCTCGCCACCAATAGTATTCATTTTGGTATGAAATTCCAAATTGATAATTCCATCACCCAGATCCGTAATGGTTGTACCTGAGTTTTTCCAGATGGTTTTATTTGCACGGATATAATCCAGCACAATAAATGCATCCGCTCCAGGAATGGCTTTGTAAGATTTTGCCGGTATATCGTAGTATTTCTTTATGCCGTCCTCTACTTTGTAAAAGGTTTCATTTCCGGCGGAGAGCATTTCATGCACCCAGGGCGCTGCTTCATGGCCATATTTCTTCATACCTTCTAAAGCATCTTTTACACCTAAAGAATCCCATACTTCAAAGGGGCCTAATTCCCATCCAAAACCTGCACGCATGGCATCATCAATGCGGTAAAGTTCATCGGAAATTTCGGGAATACGGTCTGATACGTATTCAAATAAACCATAAAATGAGGTACGGAAGAATTCTCCTGCCTGGTCTGTTCCCTTGTCAAACACTTTCATGCGTTCGCGAAGATTTTCGATTGGTTTGGTTGCTTCCAGCGTAGCTGACTTTATTTTTTGCTGTGGTTTGTATTCAAATGTTTTTAAGTCTAGTGATAAAATTTCACTTTTACCGTTTTCGCCCTTAACTTTTTTATAAAATCCCTGATTGGTTTTATCGCCGAGCCACTTATTTTCCTGCATCTTTTTAACATATTCAGGAAGTTTGAAGAGTTCATGTGCTTTATCATTGGGCAAATTGCTGAACAAACCATTGGCTACATTGATCATGGTATCTAATCCAACAACATCAGTTGTACGGAAGGTGGCAGATTTTGGCCGGCCTAAAGCGGGGCCTGTATATTTATCTACTTCTTCAACAGATAAACCCATTTTTTCGACCAAATGAAGTAAGGCCATAATGGAATAAACGCCCACACGGTTAGCAATAAATGCCGGGGTATCTTTACATAAAACGGTGGTTTTACCTAAAAATTTATCTCCGTAGTACATCAAAAAATCAACAATTTCCGGTTTTGTATGTGTAGTAGGGATGATCTCTAATAACCGTAAATAACGGGGCGGATTAAAGAAATGGGAACCGCAAAAATGAGCTTTGAAATCTTCAGTTCTCCCTTCGGACATTAAATGAATAGGAATGCCTGATGTGTTTGATGTAACTAAAGTACCGGGTGTCCGGTATTTCTCTACCTGGTCATAAATGGTTTTTTTAATATCCAAACGTTCTATTACTACTTCAATTACCCAGTCGCAGGAAGCAATATCTTTCATATTGTCTTCAAAATTTCCGGTAATAATTCTGTTCAGTACTTTTTTACTAAATATCGGCGAAGGATTGGACTTGACAGCTGTTGCAAGCGCTGTATTTACCACACGGTTACGGACATTTTTACTTTCAAGAGTAATGCCTTTAGCTTGCTCATCAGGATTTAGCTCTTTGGGTACAATGTCAAGCAGCAACACTTCTACTCCAATATTGGCGAAATGACAGGCAATACGGGAACCCATTATTCCCGAGCCTAATACTGCTATTTTTTTGATGGTTCGCTTCATTTTTATTATTGTATTGAGATGTTTATATCTGCCCGGGTTTATATTCTAATGTTAGTTTATTGATCTTATTTAAGCTCTCTGCTAATTGCAGCCGTTCTTTTTGGCCAATATGATTATTTAAATATTCATTGAAACTGCGAACCACATTTTTTGCAACTTGTCTTTTTTCTTTACCGAAATCTGTTAAAAAGATTTTTACAGATCTTTTATCGGCTGTGTCAGCTTCACGATAAACAAGACCCAGCTTCTCCATATTCTTTAACATTCGTGATAAACTGGTTGATTTTACGCCGGATAAAGCTGCGATTTGTGAAACTGCGGTACCCTCTTCATGGATATTGATAAGCATATAACCTAAAGCTTGTGTAATACCAAATCCGGATGCAATTTGATTGTATTTGTTTGCTACGTTTTGCCAAACAATTTTTAAGAAGTAATCCAGGGTTTCTTCAGGCTTCATTTAAATTTACTATGCAAGCATAGCAAATCTATTCAATAGTAATTAAACATGCAAGCATAAATCAAAATTAATGTATACCTGGTTTTATATAATTAGGCGAATATTTGCCGGAAAGGAAATCTTATCGGAATAACAGAGCTATTATTTTTTATTTAATAGTAACCCTACTTTAAGTCCTCCATTAAAGCCTAAGCCTGAATCTTTATCGGAATAAAGAGCAAAATTAGATCCTGAATATTTATCGCTGTATATTTCGCCATTTTCGTAAGTTCGGTCACTTTTTTTATTAAAGGCATATCCTATGCCTGCATAATAATCTATTATTAATAAATCTCCTAATACTAATTGTCTTCCAAAATCAATAATTAATGAACCGAAAAAGACATTCTGTCTGATTTTAGTAATTTCTGTATTTACCTGGGAATACTGATATTTATAAAGGTTTTCTCCATAATAACCTAAAGTTACTTCGGGTTTAACATAAGTTCCCTGCATAATATGGCTAAAGCGATCGTTCTGTTTAACAAAGTTAGGTACTTTAATAAATTTGTATCCGCCACTAATAAATGCTCCGGCGGCAGATCGATAATCATTAGCTCCTGTACTAGATTTACCAATTTTTTGTCGCTTGCCTGCTCCAATAATACCAAGTCCTAATTCATAACTCCTTCCCGGCCTTAAGTTATGTTCAAAATTTAATTGGGTATAACCAAATATGGGAGATAAGAAGTTTATTTTTACTGCGTTTTTTGATTGTGCAGCATAAAGCTCCGCATCATTTAAACTATTTTGATAGGTTTCTACCCGCCCGTTTTGATAAACAACTTTGATTATACGCTCCTTATCAATTGTAAAGAGGGGGCCGGTTCTATCATTATATAATTTGTATTTAAGTTCATTGGTGCCTACTTCAGTAATTTCTACTTCTAATATATCTCCGCCTCTTTTAAAGATTTTATCTTGTGCGTAAACAGATAAAATTGTCAGGACAAATAATCCTGTTAGTATAAACTTTTTCATGTGATTTAATTAACCGATAAATAAAAATTAGAAATGCTATAATAAGCAAACTTTTTTTGCAATATACATTTTTTAATAAATGTTATTACAGCCTGAGTATAGTAATTAACTATAATTGATTCTTATAATAAGACAAGAATTATAAAACTCCTGCCTTATTGTTATAGACAAAAACTATAGAATGTGTTTGGTTTTTGAATGATATCTTCTTAGTAATCTTTTAAGAATTAATAAATAAGCCTGTTGTGTTAATGTAGCACTTTAATGGCAGGCTTGGTTTTAATTGTGCTTTTTCCTTTTTTGCTGTTTTATAGCATCCGGTTTTTAATTCAGCTGAAAGGATATTTTTTAGTTGATAGTCAAATTGTTCGGTTAATTCTATTACTGATATTATTTTATCTTTTTGCATACTAATTAGCTTAAATCTTAATTAACTCATTTATTCCTGAAGGCCGTCTGTTAAATTCTCGCTTCTTCGTTTAGCTTCTTCCAGTTGCCTTTTCATCTGTTCCTTGTCACGCTCATCTTTAGTATCTTCAGGGCTTTTTGGATTTTCCCATTCCTGTTCTACAGAATGATCGGGTTTTTCTTTCTGAGGATTTTGATTTTTCTTTGACTGTTTCATGATGATTAAAGTTAAGTTTTATTATTGACATGTATCTAAACCAAAAGCATACCAAATTTTAATTTACAATTAGTAATAAAATCTAAACCTGTATAAAAAACAACATAATTATCTTTTTATAACAGTATTGAATTGATTATGTTTTCAAAAAATTTAATTAATGTATCAAGACTTATTCATCCTTTAAAGATTAATGCATTACCTCAATAATTATTTTTAAATATCTTTTGATTTAGTATGTGCAAATGTTGAAACTTAAGCACTCTGAATTTTAATCTAAATTTTAGCTTTGTATTGTTTAAAACAAGGTTAAACTTATACTTTTCAAATGGCAGAAATAGATTATAGTGATGATAGTATACGCTCTTTAGACTGGAAAGAGCATATCCGTTTACGCCCGGGTATGTACATTGGTAAATTAGGTGATGGCTCGGCTTATGATGATGGAATATATGTGCTGCTAAAAGAAATAATGGATAATTCTATTGATGAGTTTGTAATGGGAGCGGGTAAAACTATAGAAATAAATGTTACTGATAAAAAAGTTTCTATACGTGATTATGGGCGTGGAATTCCTTTAGGAAAGGTAATTGATTGTGTTTCAAAAATTAATACCGGTGGTAAATATGATTCCAAAGCATTTCAAAAATCAGTAGGGTTAAACGGGGTGGGTACAAAAGCCGTCAATGCCCTGTCTGCTAATTTTATTGTACAATCTTACCGCGACGGACGAACCAAAAAAGCGGAATTTGAACAAGGTTTATTAATTACAGATTCGCCTGAAACAGAAACCACACAACGTAATGGTACATCGGTAACATTTCTTCCTGATGATACTATTTTCCGTCATTATCATTTTATCCCCGAGTTTGTAGAAAGCATGATCTGGAATTATGTATTTCTTAATTCTGGTTTAACCATCAACTTTAACGGACAGAAGTTTTTTTCAGAACGCGGACTTTATGACCTGTTAACCCGTAATACTGATGCAGAAACTATACGCTATCCTATTATTCATTTAAAAGGAGAAGACATTGAAGTTGCCATGACGCATGGTCAGCAGTATGGCGAAGAATATTATTCTTTTGTAAACGGACAGCATACCACACAGGGTGGGACACACCAGGCCGCTTTCCGAGAGGCGGTGGTAAAAACCATCCGTGAATTTTATAAAAAAGAGTTCGATGCTTCGGATGTGAGGGCCTCTATTGTTTCGGCAATTTCTATCCGTGTGCAGGAGCCTGTCTTTGAATCTCAAACCAAAACCAAATTAGGTTCGCAAAATATTGCACCCGATGGGCCAAGTGTGCGTACATTCATTAATGATTTTGTTAAAAAAGCACTGGATGATTATTTACATAAACATTCTGCCGATGCTGATGCTTTGTTAAAACGTATTCTACAATCGGAACGTGAGCGTAAAGATATAGCGGGGATAAAAAAACTGGCCAATGAGCGTGCTAAAAAAGCATCACTTCACAATAAAAAACTCAGGGATTGTAAAATTCATTTTGAAGATACGCATGAACGTAAACAGGATACTACGTTGTTTATAACTGAAGGAGATTCAGCCAGCGGATCGATCACCAAATCACGTGATGTAATGACACAGGCGGTGTTCAGCCTGAAAGGTAAACCATTAAACTGTTTCGGGCTAACCAAAAAGGTAGTTTATGAAAATGAAGAGTTTAATCTTTTACAACATGCATTGAATATAGAGGATGGCCTGGATAACCTTCGCTATAATAATATTGTTATTGCTACTGATGCCGATGTGGACGGAATGCATATCCGCCTGTTATTAATGACGTTCTTCCTCCAGTTTTTCCCCGATCTGGTCAAAGCCGGGCATGTTTCTATTTTGCAAACACCCTTATTCCGGGTACGAAATAAAAAAGAAACTGTTTATTGTTATAGTGATGAAGAACGTCAGCGGGCTATACAAAAATTAGGCAGTAAACCGGAAATAACCCGTTTTAAAGGTTTGGGAGAAATATCTCCGGAAGAATTTGAGTTGTTTATTGGTAAAGATATCCGGCTTGATCCGGTTATTTTATCTAAAGAACAAAGTATAAAAAGCCTGCTGGAATATTATATGGGCAAAAACACACCAGACAGACAACAGCATATTATTCAGAATTTACGTGTTGAGGTTGATTTTATTGGAGAGGAAGAAGAAGCATTAGCATTGCTTGCAGAATAGCATTAGTAAAAACACTAAAAAGTTTTTGATAGCTCTGATTGCATAAACTTAGTTGTTCTGGCTATATTGATAAAAGATTCCGGTATCAAAAGGTGTCCAAAAGCAGGCTTTTTGTCCGCATGATTTCAGCCCGCTATTGGCCCAGCTATTACAGGTATGGAACAAGCTATAACTACCCTTTGCTTCATAAAAAGTATCATCCATTCCATAGTTCGCGTTTGACTTAATATTGATATAATGTCCGTTTAAATCGGCTTTAAAGCTACTTTGTATATACCTGATAAGCCTTGAATACTGTTCTTTGGAAATATTTATTTTCACACAATCCTTCCCTTCTTTCATTTCTTTATAAAAAGTAGCATGAATGGCTGATGAGCTGAGGGCAAAAGCCGCTTTAAAAGCCGTGCTGAACTTTAGATCCGCCCAGGTTGGCGTTTCCAGGTAAAAGCCCTTATCTCCCCAGCCCAAAGCAATGTATTCCATTAAGCTATCTTTCTTAAGCGTATTTTCAAACTTTATTTCCTTACTCCAGTCTATCTGTTCATTTTTTACAGGCATAACCAAATCAGTATGTACACCATTAGTTATAATAAATATGCTGATCTCGTTTTTAGTTTCCTTCTCGCGGTTCACACTAATCCTGGATAAAGAATAGGCCGATAACCAATAAATACCAATCAGAAGTCCAAATGTTAAAATGGATATTCCTATTACTTTAAATACCTTAAGTATGTTTTTTAGCACCATTTATTAAATTCCATTCCTTAATACTGCCCGCAATCATTATTAATATAAACTACAATTCTGAAATACTGCATTTTTTTGCATGTTCATCTTTTCTGCTTCCCATAAAATTTTATAATTTGTCATCCTGAACGAAGCCGAAGGGCGACAAATTAATGTTACAAAATTGTTATTATTTGTTATTCTAAGTAATTTAATAGAATTGCGTACTGCATAAAGGCTTCGACTTCCTCAGCCTGGCAAACAAAGGAGTTTAACAATATTTCTCACACTATTAACCCGCTATGCCTGTTTCGGTAGGAAAGAAATATCCATATAATTTTTCTTTTTAGGATTTGCGGGATCTACCCATACCCTAATTTTCTTTTGGGTAACATAGGGAGTAGGATCAAACCACAAATGTTCACTTCTAAAGGCATAAACAGTATTAGTAGTATTATCTAACCAGTCGCACCAGATATGAAAAGGATTACGACCGTTGACGGTAAGCGTAGTATCTAAGGCCACTTCGCGGAAATCTGCCTGAACAGCTGTTCCAAATTGTTGAAGCCATTTAATTTCTTTTTTGCGATTTGCGCCCGCAAGTAAGACACCAAACCCAACCCCTCCTATAATAAAGCCTATCCCTCCAAGTATCGTTACTCCTCCCCACTGGCTAAAAAAGTCGGGAAGGGACACATCATTGGGATCTTTCGGATTATAATAAACATCTATTTTTTCTCCCTCTGTGTAGGCTGGCGGATTAGAGCCTGAATTAGAATGAATAACATGTTCTTTTCCTTTCTCGTCGGTAAAAGTAATGACTGGATGATAAGTTCCGCCTCCCTTATTATCCGAACTGGGCTGATATTCCAGGGCTGTAACTACACCTTTTCCCAGTTTGGCGGCGGACATAAATTTCTGATGGTTGTAAAATATTAATCCGGCAACGGACAATAGAATGATACCGATTACTAATAATACAATGGCGATTTTCTTCATAACGAATTATATTTATTAAAAATTACTAATTATTTACTTACTTAATACGAACAAATATAGACAAACATACTTATGCAAAGCATAGGTAAAGATTTATCCTTCTGTCTGCTTTTCTCTTTGCTAAAATATCTTCAGTTATTAATTCTATCCGCAGAACCCGCAATGCCCTAAAATAAGTGTTTATATATATCCGTAAAATCCCGGATGGCACCAAACAAATGTTTATATATATCCGTAAAATTCCGGATGGCACCAAACAAATGTTTATATATATCCGTAAAACTCCGGATGGCACCAAATAAATATTTATATATATCCGTAAAATCCCGGATGGCACCAAACAAATGTTTATATATGTCCGTAAAACTCCGGATAGCATCAGATAAAAGTTTTGCTATATAGCTGATATCTGCCATAGCATTAAACCCAGTGTTTAGCTTAGTACATTAAACAGGGGAGCAATTTTTTACTTTGATTTCCTTAGGCTGTTAAAATCCTGAAAGGGGTAAACTATTGTGATTGGATAAAATGATCAATGGCATTAACGGCATTTTTAAAACGGATATCATGATCGCCGGAAATTACCTCATATTTTGCATGAATAGCTTTTAATTCCCGGTGCCAAACCTGCATAAAATGTTCACGCATGTGCGGAAAATCCCGGAGAGGGTCTTCCTGCCAGGGCAAATCAATATCCATTAATAAATAAAAATCATAGGGATGTTTGGGCAGTTCATCTAAAACTTCCTGCGGGGATCTGCCAAATATCTGATCGCTCCAAATTTTTACCGTTATAAATGTTGTATCGCATATCAGAAGCTTATTAGCCTGGGGCAGTAATTCCTCTTCTAATTTTAACTGTCCATGGAACATGTTAATTTCATCTTCCCAGGTGCAGGGCCTGTCCAGTTTTTCACAATATTCACGGGCATATTCAGGTACCCATACCGTTTTATAATGTTTGGCCAATTGTGCAGAAATGGTAGATTTTCCGGTTGACTCGGAGCCAACGATGGCTATTTTTTTTATTTGGTTCTTGTTATTGCGATCCCGATGTTTATCAGGAGAAGCAATCTCCATCAGGTCAGTCATACCAACCCTCACTTAAATCTTTCCACTCTTTATTATCCTTGTTTATCAAATCTATTTTCTTTTTACGGGATCCTGCCTTGATTTGTTTTTCGCGGGCAATTGCATCATCTATCCATTGGTATTCTTCAAAATAAACCAATTTATTGCAATTATATTTTGAGGTAAAACCAGTTGTTAATTTATTTTTATGCTCAAAAACTCTTCTCTCCAAATCATTAGTTACACCTGTGTACAAAACGGTATTCATCTTATTTGTAATTATATAAACAAAATACTGGTGAACTTTCATGGTGTTTAAAGATTACTTCCATTCTTCGCAATGACAAATTGTTAATTTGAATTCAACTGATATGCTTTGTATTCTTTTCGCCAGGTTAAATAACCCGCTAAAGCAATATAAATATATAATGCATACATACCCGCTGTTAAATTCAGGCCTTTTGCCAGGTAAACCCCTACATAAATCAGATCAACAAAAATCCATATCAGCCAGTTCTCCAATACTTTACGGGCTAAAAAAATTTGTCCAACCAAGCTACAGACGGTGCAAAAACTATCTATAAACGGAAAGGAAGCATCAGTACCCTTTTTTAGCATAAATCCTAAAGCTGCTGTAAATACAATAATAGCCATAACAGAGAAGATGATCTCTTTATTGTTAATTCGGTTAACCGGAACTTTTTTGTTTTGATTAGACTTTTTACTCCAGAAATACCAGCCATAGGCATTCATCAGGAAAAAATAAACCTGTAACCCGGCATCGGCATAAAGTTTAGTCTCCCAAAAAATAATAATATAAATGCTTACGCTGATAATGGCTATCGGCCAGTTGAGGATATTGTTCTTTGCGGCAAGGTAAACACATAAAATCCCGGTAATAACTCCGAAAACTTCTAAAATACTTTGGCTTTTAAGCCAGTCTATAATTTCATGGAGTATACTCATCGGGCCAAATATAGTTTGAAGATTTTAAACCGAACTATTTACCTGGATTTTTTAATCCAGAATTACTACATTCAAAAAATTATTCGCCAGATGTACCAGCAAATCTATAATACTCTTGAGATGATAACTCCTTTAAGTGATAACTTAAAAGAATACTTAAATGAGCATTTCAAAATTATTCAACTACCTAAAAAACATTTATTACTTAAGGAGGGAACCATTTGCAAAAACATTTACTTTATAGCTGATGGATTTACTAGGGCTTATTACTGGAAAGATAATAAGGAAATGACTTCCTGGTTTTTTGGTTCCGGGGAGGTTATTATTTCTGTTCATAGTTTTTTTACACAAAGCCCGAGTGCAGAAAATATACAATTGCTGGAAGACAGTATACTCGTTTCATTAACCTATCATCAACTGCAATTTGTTTACAAAACCTATCCAGAATTTAATACAGTTGGCCGTGTTTTAACCGAGCAATATTATATCAGAAGTGAAGAACGGGCTATTGCTTTAAGAATGCTTAGCGCCAAAGAACGGTATGATAATCTTTTAAATACACATCCGCAGATATTGCAAAAAGTCTCTTTAGGGCAAATTGCTTCGCATTTAGGCATTACCCAGGAAACGCTGAGCAGGGTAAGAGCACAGAAGTAATTTTTTGATATATGTCAAAAAGAGTGTAAGTGGTGAGTATCTACCTTTATAAAAAAACAATTATGAAAAAGATTTACACATTTCAATTTAACAGCCTTATTCTGTTACTGCTTTTATTATTTAGTATTAATTCCTGTAAAAGAGAAGAATTGCAGCCGGAACAGCAACCAGATCAATCACTGATTGAAAGTTCAAAAACCTACTTTGAGAAAAATGTGCTGAATACAACGTACCAGGCAACGGACGCTTCAGCAGCGAATAAAAGCAAGCGGCAATTAATTGCTAAAACATCCCTGTGGAACCAGGCCTTTATTAAAAAAACTTCCCTTGACGATGCCGTTATGGTGCCCCTTCAGCATGAGCGGACCTTAGCTGCAAAAGATAAAAAAGCAACCGGTTCCCCTTTGAATATAGAGAGTTACCTGATGATCTACCGGGATAAGGACCAGCAATACCATACTGAAGTCATCACCCGCATTCCGGACGAAAACTACTGGAACCATAAGAATGATAAGGCTGTTGCTTTTACAGGAACTGTACTGATAGAAGACTGGCAGGGCAATGCGATCAAATCTTATTTATACAGAAAAGAAAATGACGGGGTTAAGGTCTATGTTTCTAAACCGGTACAAAAAGGAGATGTTAAGGTAAATGGAAACATAAGTCTGTGGATTTGTAATTGTACAGACTGGTACCAGGATTTTGGTAACGGATGGGAATATGTGGACACTACCTGCGATTGCTTTGAGCAATATCCGTCTGGTGGGGGTGGTGGTGGAACTGGTGGTGGCGGAACTGGCCCTGGTGATTATGACCCGCAACATGGCGGGGGTGGTAGCGGAGGAGCAGAAGGGGGTATAGTGGATGATGAAAACCTATCTCTATCTATGCAAGATTTGGAGAGTGCTACTTTTGTACCAGATCCTAAACCTTCCATTCAAAATATAGATAAATACATTAATTGTTTTACAGATGGTAAAACAGCCAGTAGTTATAAATTAACAATATATGTAGACCAGCCCATAGCGGGTAAAAATGATCAGTTTCTATTACAATTAAAAACTGGAATTGGCATTAATATCACTGGTGTCATTCATGATGTTGGGCATACTTTTGTAGCATTTGAAAAAATTAATACGGACGGAACCAGGGTAAGGCAGGTGATGGGTTTTTATCCAGAAAATGATCCTTTTAACACATCTCCGAAAGGTGTAATAAAAGATGATAGTGGTCATGCTTATGATGTGAGTTATTCAAAAACAGTTGACGCATACTATTTCTCAGAAGCATTAAACCGGGTAAAGTATGATTATAATAATATGGACTATAGATTATCTAATGTTGTTGAAAATGAATATAATTGCACAGATGCTGCTAAATTATGGCTTTTTATGGGAGGCGCATCATTACCTAGTGCTCCCAGAGGAGCTTTTGAAAATACTCCGGGTGATTTTGGGCAGGCTTTAAGGAACAAACCCGGCGCTAAACTTACTTATGGCACTGCCCCTGCCGGAAAAGGTCCATGTAATTAACTAAATTTATTATGAAATATATTATTAAATTACCCTTAGTACTGCTTATTTTTTTAAGCCTTTATATGATAGTTCCAATTAATGGAGCTTCCGACTCATTATATCTTTCTGAGTACAATTCTATTATTTCTATACATAGATTAAGTTTTGTTGAAAACTTAATCCTGTTACTCCTACTCATTTCACATTTGCTTATTTTCTTACTACCATTTTTAACAAAAAATAAGAGCTTTTATACTATTTTAACTTTAGCGCCTATAGCCTTTGTAATTTTACGCGTCCTATTAAGTATATACATTATTTTTGCTCTTGTACCTTTTATCATTCTTTGGCTTATTTGCTTGTTTCTGCGTAAAGAAATTAAATCTGTTAGCAATTCATGACAAATATTATAGCAATTTTTATTGCTTCGGTTTAAAAATGAAGCCTTTTTACTTTCTTTGGCTTAAAAATTTTTACAAGTTTTTGAAGCCAACCTGCGAAAAACAAACAAAAGGTATACTCCTACAGAGTTAAGAGCCACTGTGATTAGATTGATTAATTTAACAATATCATGCGACAATATTTTCATTTACATTTTCCGCTTATTGTAATAATCATTCTTCTTATAGCATCCAGCTTTTTCGTAAGTGTAAATTTAAACGGGGGTGAAAAAGGAAGTGTGTATATATGGAGTTATGAAATAACTCTGATAGACTACTTTATTAATAAAAACATATCTATAAGTGCGATAGAGATAATTTTATGCTCAACATTGCTGTTACTTCATGCTGGAGTATGTTTACTGCCATTTTTTATTAATAAGAAATATTTCTCTAAAGCCTTAATCTATATTCCCTTGCTTTTTATTATTTTTCAAATGATAGCATTCGTGTTTATAGGGTTTCTTTTACTCCCATTTTTTATTTTATGGATAATTAGCCTCATTGTGTGCAGACGAGTTCAAAAACCCAAAACAAATGCATTTTAAATTATGTGGTAGCAGATAATTAAACAAAATGATCTTAGATGTGAGAGATATACAGTTACATTTGGATAAGGATAGAGCTAGGCTTATTTTTCTATCCAATTTAATTTGCCTTCTAATGATAATTTGGGTATGGTACAGCCATAATTCCGGGAGAGATGAAAAAGGATTAGGAATGTTAGCAGGTTACCTGGCTGCATTTTCCATATATTCATTCTTTGGAGTAATGGCTTTAGTTTATTATGATTATAATAAAGCTATATCAAGGATTTGGCTTATCTGTGGAATAATATATATTTTAGCAATTGTAACAACAATTATTTCATTTGTACTAACAACAGATAAGCAGACTGCAACTATCTCTGTTATTTGTGGAATTATTGCATTGATTTTGTACTTTATTTCTTTTTTTCTATTCAACAATAAAAGGAAGTTTTTACGGCTGATTAAGATATCTGTAATAGCCTCTATTATTACTGCCTTTGTTCCTTTATATCTTTTTTTGATGTTAATATTGGGTTTTTTTTATTCAATTTTTATTTAGTGAATTTGTTCGCTATTGTCCCCAGAGGAGGTTTTTAAAGACGCTGGAGAATGCAGGCATCAAAATCTTTAAAGGAAGTACTATTAATTTTAATGCTTGGACTGCTATCAAAGAGCAAAATAATTCAACCGTAAATATAAACTGTAATTAATCAAAATATTATGAAAAAATTATTAATAATAACTGTAATCTTATTTGGCTGTTTTATACTCAAAGCACAACAAATTGAGAAAGGGAAATATTATCCTAATCCTGAAAATAAAAAATTTGAAGGAGTATGGATATATATTAATGGATTAGATACTTTTAAGATAGTTTTAGAATCTAAAAAAGTCTATAATAATAAAATAGGTATTTATACGGATTATTTACAAGGTAATTGTATGTATAATGATAATAAAGCTAGTTCAGCTATGGTATATCTGGAAAAAATGAACCAGCTATTTTAGATGCATCCTTCTTGGATATAAATAAAAAAAAATCAGGCATTCTTAAAATTAAGCTATTGCTAGGCAAAAAGGATGAAGCTACATGGACATTAAAGAATACAGAAGCAGTAGTAATTAATGGAGAACCTTGTGATAGAAGTTTTAGTGTTCCAATAGATATTATTTTCAAAAAAGTAAAATAGCAAACTTAGTAATTGCTTTTTATATAGCATCCTATAGAATAGCTAATAATATTATGAAAAACCTAGCACTAAGTATTATTTTTTTAATAGCATCTTCTTCTTTTATTAAAGCACAGCAAATCGAAAAAGGGAAATATTACTCTGTTGCAGGTTTGAAGAATTTCGAAGGAACCTGGCAATATATAAATGGATTAGATACATTTAAAATAATTCTCCAGATAAAGAAAACCTTTTTAAAAGGCCCTGATATATATATGGATCAATTACATGGAATTTATAGTTATGCAAAGGCAGGAAAGAGGATTTCAAGTAATAATAAGAATAGTACAATGGCTTTTGGGAATATAAATACAGATAATTTAGGTGATAGCCTTGAATCTTATTTTGAAGATGTCTCTAAAAATAAAAGAGGTATTGTTACTCTAATTTTTCCTTTTAATAAACCTAATGAAGTTATATGGAAATTAAAGAACAAAGAAATGTATACTATGAAAGGTAAAACATTCGATGGTAGACCATGGGATCCGGGGTTTAGTGTTCCAGAAGATGTTATTTTAAAAAAGGCAAAGTAATAATATCTGATTACTTCCATGCCATACCAGTATAATGGGTATATCTATACTCATTATACTGGTTTAAAGTATTTTCTTATTCTGTTGTAAAGTTATCCATATCTAAAGAGCATTCTTATACACCAAGAGATTTTAGACAAACCTTAATAAATTAGGCATTAAGCTTACTTTTGATACTACTCCTGCCATAATAAGGCCCATATAATTAACTAGATTTACTATGAAATATATTATAAAACTGCCCTTAATATTACTCATTATTTTAAGCCTTGTTAGCGGAATTCGGATAAATGGAGACTTTGAACTACTATATCTTTCTAAGTACAATGCAGTTATTTCTATAAACAGATTAAGTTTTGTTGAAATATTAATCCTGTTACTCCTGCTTATCTCACATTTACTTATTTTTTCATTACCCTTTTTGACAAAGAATGAAGATTTTTATACTGTTTTAGCTTTGGCGCCCCCCGGTTTTGTCCTCTTCTATTTTATATTAAATGTACTTAGTATTTTTGCTCTTATCCCTTTCGTTATTCTTTGGCTTATTTGTTTATTTCTATGTAAAGAAATTAAATCTGTTAGCAATTCAGCCTAATGTCATATCAGACTATTCCCGGCTTCAGTTTTAAACTGAAGCCTTTTCAATAGTAATCTTTGGTTTTACTTGTGTATCGTAAACAAAAAATCCTTTCTGATCGATCAGAAAGGATTTTTATTAAAGATCATTCTTTAATTATATGAATGAAAATGATTAGGTAATATTATGGATTAGTGCTAAATCCGAGAATGGCTTTAAAGCTGATATCTATGTTTAACGGATTACGCAGAACATATTCCATACGCACACGGACAGTTGAACCTTTAATATAATCATCCAGAAAGTGGGTATTGTCAATATCCAATACCACGCTGTTGCCAACCGTTGCGGCAATATCACTGCGGGAAGCAACCAATATTTCCTTTGAACTATCGCCGCGTGAGATATATATTTTAACAGATTTAAAAACACCCAGGCTTTGGCTGGGAGGATTACTGGCTTCTATTCTTGCTGAAGCTATACGCACTTCTTTTACCGCTGATGTATTAGAACCCTGCCCGCTGAATATCTGGTCAAAACTGCTTGCCGAACTGGTGGCAGACATAGTAGTATTGGTAGTGCCAGATGCAGGAACTATTAAAGTTGCAGTATAAGGAAATGTAGACCGGACAATGGATTGCACGGTTGAACAGCCTGTAAAAAGCGTTGCTAATGCCAAAAAAGCACAAATGTATCTTTTCATGATGTGTTTAGTTATGTGATATGGTGTTACAATATTTATTCCAAAGCTATAAAAGAAATTCATTTCCTCATTCATTCATTGCATCCTTCATTCATTCAATCCCTCATTCCATCCTTCTCTCATTCATTTTTTTATCCCGCAACAGTTATAAATATCTATCTTTACACCCCGACAAATAAACCGGGATTTTTCTTTTTACAGCCTGATAAGACCCCGGAATAAACAGGTCAAATTAACCTTATAACTTGCAACCCGTCGGCTATGCCTATTAACACCTCCATCCGTTCAGTACTTATTATTGGTTCCGGTCCTATTATTATTGGCCAGGCTTGTGAATTTGATTATTCAGGCTCGCAGGCAGCGCTTTCTTTAAAAGAAGAAGGTATTCAGGTTTCCATTATTAATTCCAACCCGGCGACTATCATGACGGATAAAGTGATTGCAGATCATGTTTACCTGTTGCCTTTAACCTGCGAAAGCATTGAACAAATTCTACAGGAACAAAACATTGATGCTGTTTTACCAACTATGGGCGGACAAACTGCTTTAAACTTGTGTAAAGAAGCCGAAGAACGCGGAATTTGGGAAAATTATAAAGTGGAAATTATTGGTGTTGATGTTGCAGCAATAGAGAAAACCGAAAACCGCGAAGAATTCCGTAAGCTGATGGTTGAAATTGGCGTGGGAGTTGCCAAATCAAAAATTGCCAATTCATTTTTAGAGGGTAAAGAAGCCGCACAGGAAATAGGATTTCCACTGGTTATTCGCCCGTCTTATACATTAGGAGGTTCAGGCGGTGGATTTGTTCATAAAAAAGAAGAGTTTGACCAGGCTTTAAGCCGTGGTTTGCAGGCCTCACCCACACATGAAGTATTAGTGGAGAAAGCCGTTTTAGGCTGGAAAGAATTTGAACTCGAATTACTTCGCGACAGCAAGGACAATGTGATCATCATTTGTTCCATCGAAAATTTTGACCCGATGGGAATTCATACGGGAGATTCTATTACTGTTGCCCCGGCCATGACATTAAGTGACCGCTGTTACCAGGATATGCGTAACCAGGCTATATTGATGATGCGTTCAATAGGTAATTTTGCCGGTGGCTGCAACGTCCAGTTCTCGGTTGATCCGGCAACCGAAGACATTATTGCCATTGAAGTAAACCCACGTGTATCCCGTTCATCGGCCTTAGCCTCTAAAGCAACGGGCTATCCCATTGCCAAAATAGCGGCTAAATTAGCTATTGGTTATAACCTGGATGAGATAGAAAACCAGATCACTAAAACCACCTCGGCTTATTTTGAACCCACACTGGATTATGTGATCGTTAAGATCCCGCGTTTTAATTTCGATAAGTTTAAAGGAGCCAATACCCAGTTAGGTTTGCAGATGAAATCTGTAGGGGAGGTAATGGCTATCGGAAGAACATTTATTGAAGCTTTGCAAAAAGCCTGTCAGAGTTTAGAAACCAACCGTTTGGGTTTAGGCGCTGATGGTAAGCAAAGCCGTAACCTGGAAGAAATTATGCACAGCCTGGAACACCCGAGCTGGGACCGGTTATTCCATATTAAAGATGCCATGAGTTTGGGCGTTCCGCTGGAATCTATCCGTAAAGTAACACATATAGATAAATGGTTCTTAATACAGATACAGGAACTGGTAACCCTGGAACTTGAATTAAAAAGATATTCCTTAACCAATATCCCCAAAGATTTCTTTTTTACCCTGAAACAAAAGGGATATGCCGATGCGCAGATCGCCTGGTTATTAGGGAATGTTACCGAAGATGAAGTATATGACCGCCGCAAAGAATTAGGTATAAACCGTGTGTATAAAATGGTTGATACCTGCGCTGCTGAATTCCCTGCACAAACCCCTTATTACTATTCCACCTTTGAAGAAAACCCGCTTTTTATTTCTCCTGCAAGTGGGGAATTAGTATCCCTCTCCTCTGGAGAGAGCCGGGGTGAGGCCAACGAATCGAAAGTGAGTGATCAAAAGAAGATCATTGTTTTGGGCTCCGGGCCAAATCGTATTGGTCAGGGTATTGAATTTGATTATTCCTGTGTACACGGATTACTGGCTGCTAAAGAAGCTGGTTATGAAGCCATCATGATTAATTGTAATCCTGAAACAGTTTCTACAGATTTTAATATGGCCGATAAGCTATACTTTGAACCTGTATTCTGGGAACATGTACGTGAGATTATAGAACTGGAAAAACCCGAAGGAGTAATTGTTCAGTTAGGCGGACAAACAGCCCTGAAAATGGCCGAAAAACTTCATGAGAAAGGGATAAAGATCATTGGTACTTCTTATGATAATATGGATATAGCTGAAGACCGCGGACGTTTTTCGGATATGCTGAAGGATCTGGATATTCCCTATCCTAAATATGGAGTAGCAGAAAGCGCTGAAGAAGCCATTGAAGTAGCGCATAAAGTTGGCTATCCTGTTTTGGTTCGCCCGAGTTATGTATTGGGCGGGCAGGGAATGAGCATTGTGATAAACGATGAAGACCTGGAAAAGGCGGTAGTAAAGTTATTGAAAAACCTTCCGGGAAACCGTGTGCTGATTGATCATTTTTTAGACCGGGCCGAAGAAGCAGAATCAGATTCGATCAGTGACGGGGATGATGTACATATTATTGGTTTAATGGAACATATTGAACCTGCAGGAATTCATTCGGGAGATTCTTATGCTGTTTTGCCCCCGTTTAATTTACCCGATGATGTAATTGCCCACATGGAAGAATACAGCATACGAATTGCAAAAGCCTTAAATGTGCGTGGTTTATTAAATATTCAGTTTGCCATTAAAGACGGAAAAGTTTATGTTATTGAAGCTAATCCAAGAGCATCGCGTACGGTACCTTTTATTGCAAAAGCGTATGATGTGCCTTACATTAACATTGCAACTAAAATTATGCTGGGTGTAAATAAGCTGAAAGATTTTACCATTGTACGTAAACTAAAAGGTTATGCTATTAAAGAGCCTGTTTTTTCTTTTGATAAATTCCCCGAAGTAGAAAAACAATTAGGGCCTGAAATGAAATCAACCGGAGAAGCTATCCGCTTTATTAAAGATTTGAACGATCCTTATTTCAGGCATCTGTACAAAGAGAAATCCATGTACCTGAGCAAATAGTTTTTAAAAAATAGTAATCATCCTAACCAAACTAAATTATAAACTTATTACCAGTCAGGGGACAGTTTTAAACCCAGTTTTAGGTTAAATAGCATTAATCATCAGCAATAATCATCAGATAAACCCTCCGATTACTTATTTTCGGCCTTGTTTGCTGCGGTTAGTACAGGCTAAGCCCAAGCAGAACCCTTAAAGCAGCAAACGCAGCCGCGGGATTTTTTGCATACTTTTTTTTCCTGCAGAAAAAAAGTATGACCCGCGGTAGCGACTAACATTAATAAAACAAAGGCTGATATTCTCTTTAATCCGCAGACCTAAGTAGGATTAATTGCTAAATACCTTATTAGGTGCAGTATTCTAGCTGAGAAACTTATTTTAGGATAAAATGATGTGAAGTTTTATGCTAAAATTTATTAATCGGATTCAGGTAAATAGAATACCCGTAATCATTAATTTACAAAAACAATTTTGTTACAATTTACAGTTTAGCAGAATTTTACGAATGTTTTTGCAACATTTACACCACATCCGGCGTCCTATGTAAACTATAATTAATTATTGACGATCACTTGGATGAAAAAAACTGTATTTTTTACCTTTCTAACCCTATCTACAGCTGCTTTCTGCCTGGCACAGGAAGTAAAGAAAATGAGTGCTACCCGCACAGACAGATCTCCGAAAATTGACGGCTTATTAAATGATGACGTTTGGAATAAAGCTATTATTGCAACAGATTTTATTGAGTTAAGGCCGGTTCCCGGACGTAAAGAGAGAGAGGATAGAAGAACAGAGATAAGGATCCTGTATGATAATTCTGCTGTTTATGTTGCCGCAAGAATGTATGATAAACCCGATAGTATTGCCCGTGAATTAGTAACACGTGATAAGGTTGGTAATTCTGATTTTATAGGGATTGTTTTTGATACTTATCTTGACAGGATTAATGCCAATGGTTTTTATGTTACAGCTGCCGGGTCGCAATATGATGCAAAATATTCCCAATCGGGGAATGAGGATGGAAACTGGAACGCGGTATGGCAAAGTGAAGTAAATATTGATTCATTAGGCTGGACAGCAGAGTTTAAAATACCTTATTCCGCTTTACGCTTTGGTAATCGCGATGTGCAGACCTGGGGTGTTAATGTCACACGGCGGCGTCAAAAAATTAACCAGCAAACCTTCTGGAATTTTGTTGATCCGAAAGTGAGTGGTTTTATTAACCAGGAAGGCGAGTTGGAAGGTATAGAAAAAATTAAAGCCCCGGTACGTTTATCCTGTTCTCCATATATATCCAGTTTTGTAAATACTTATCCGTACAACCAGCCCGGTGTGCAAAACACTACCGCTAATTTTAATGGCGGTATGGATGTAAAATATGGCATTAACCAAAGCTTTACCCTTGATCTAACCCTTGTTCCTGATTTTGGGCAGGTACAATCAGATAACCAGGTTCTGAATTTATCACCATTTGAAGTAAAATTTGATGAGAACAGGCAATTCTTTACAGAAGGAACAGAACTGTTTAATAAAGGTGATCTCTTTTATTCCCGCCGAATCGGGTCATTTCCGGCTTATGTAAAAGATGTAAGCGGAGAAATAAACGCGAATGAAGTCATTGTAAACAGCCCGTCGGAAAGTAAACTGCTGAATGCGACTAAAGTATCAGGGCGTACAAGCAAGGGTTTAGGCATTGGTGTTTTTAATGCAATTACCAACCGAATGAACGCAACTGTTCAGGATGATTTGGGTAATAAACGCTTTGTTGAAGTTCAGCCATTAACAAACTACAGTATCTTGGTTGTTGATCAGTCTTTAAAGAACAATAGCTCTGTAACGCTTTTAAATACCAATGTTTTAAGGCGTGGCTCTGCGTATGATGCGAACGTAAGCGCTTTTTTATTCAATGTGAATGATAAGAAAAACAAGTATAATATTAAAGGCGCAGCAAAATTAAGCAGTTTAAGCGCTGACGGAGAAGGTAAAGGGGCAAGTAATGGCTTTAATTACGAGCTAAAAGCCGGTAAGCAAAGCGGCAGTTTTACCTGGAATTTTCTTCAGGTTTTAACGGATGATCAATTTGACCCTACAGACCTGGGTTTCTTTAATAACAATAACTTTTTTGATAATTCAGCTTATGCGGCCTACAGTATTTATAAGCCCGGCAAATGGTATAACCAGATCGAAACCTGGATTAATCCGGTTTATTCTCAAAGATACAAACCCCGGTCTTATCAGTCATTTGGTGTTTACGCTGGCGCTTATGTGCAGTTTAAAAATTTCTGTTCGATCAATATTAATTTAGACGCACAATCAGAAGGGAATGACTTTTATGAAGCCAGAACCGCCGGAAGGGTTTTCACCGTAGCTCCAACCCGGGCAGCCAGCCTCAGTTTTAACAGTAACCAGGCTAAAAAATATAACGGAGGGGCTTACGCCGCTATACGGTTCAGAGACCAGTTTAACGGACTTGGCCTGGGTTATGGCTTTTACCAAAATTACAGGGTAAGTAACCGGTTTTCATTTGGTACAGAAGTAAGCCTGGAACCCCGCTTTAATTATGCCGGCTGGCTTGGCACAAATAGTAACTCCAATGAGGTTATTTTTTCGAGATATGACAGGAATACAGTAGAAAGTTTAGCTGATGCCAAATATACCTTTAGCAATAAAATGGGTATCACCATAAGAGGAAGGCATTATTGGTCGGACAGACGGAATAAATCTTTTTATGTTCTTACCAATGAGGGCGGATTACAGGATAACAGCGGAGAAGGTTTTCTGGATAGGGACCGGGCCTATAATGTTTTTAATATCGACCTGCTTTACTCCTGGCAGTTTGCCCCGGGAAGTGAGTTAAGTGTTGCATATAAAGATGTATCGCAAATGAATGAGGATAAAATTTATAAGGGTTACGGGACTAATTTCAATAAAATTATCAGCGCTCCGCATAATAACAATCTGTCTTTAAAGATCCTGTATTATTTAGATTACCTACAGCTGCGAAAAAGGTCTTAGCGTTAAGGTTTTTGATAACCTAAAGCTGGTTTTCCTCCCTGGTCTGTATCCTTACAGACCAGTTGTGTGGGGGCTGACTAAAAAGGATATAAAAAGTACAGCCGTTACTTGAAAAAGCAGCGGCTGTTTAGTAAATTTAAGTGCAAAAGAAATTTACTATATGGCTAAGATACAAAGTTCAGCACAATTCAAAAGT
>JBASZP010000053.1:0-3029 GCA_049660965.1 Daejeonella sp.
GCTACACTGATATGTATTCTTGTACTCCTGTTTTATATGATAAGCAACTAAAAAAAGAAATCAATAGCGACCCAGAAAAAATAAAATGTGTATTTAAATACTACAAGAAGTGGTATGCAGAATGTAAGGCAAAAGGGATGATTCCAAAACACTTTCCTTTTAATGATGGCCGGTATGTGTGGTATGGTGGAAGAAAAAGTATTGTACCGAAAGATTAAAACAATAAAGCCCCGTGAGGGGCTTTATTGTTATTTATTACTCCATCTTTGGGACTCAAAACTCTCGCCTCTAGACGAATCCTTTAGGGTGGTACACTCCTCAATATTTTGATATACCGCAAAGGCTCACATACTGTCTTTTATCTTCGGTATCACATTGTCTTTGTAGTTGTTGGTATGTTATAGCTCCTACCCTTATTAGTGAGCAGCCACTACATCTTACGCCGAGGCCTGGTCTTTGACCAGCCGACCATTTAAAGCAACCCACTCCCGAAGTAATAATGCCTTAACTTTAAGCAATGCAAAAATATGCACTGGAATACCCGCAGTACCTTACGGCAACGATACAGCATTGGAAAAATTTGTTGAATAAAGATGAGTACAAAAAAATAATTACTGATGCCTTACAATTTTTACATGCACAACAAAAAGTAAGTATTTATGGCTTTGTTATTATGATTAATCACATCCATATTATTTGGCAATCAAAAGGTGAAAACAGTATCAAACAAATTCAAAACAGTTTTATAAAACACACATCAAAACAATTTAAACAACAGGTTGAAAAAGATGGCGGGGTAAATGAGTATGCAATAAATGCAGCAGACAGAAAATATAATTTTTGGAAATGGGATTCTTTAAGTGTTGAATTATTTACACCTGCTGTATTTGCACAGAAGTTACATTACATCCATTATAACCCGGTAAAAGCCGGCATTTGTAATTTACCTGAGGAATATTATTTTTGATCTGCCTTGTTTTATGAAAATGGAGTTGACAACTTTGGTTTTTTGCAACTTTATTTGGACACGGGAATGTGAAATATTTTTTGGCGGTTTATAAATGGGTCGGCTGGTCGAAGACCAGGCCTCGGCGTTTGAGGATTGGGCGGCGTACCAACGACGGCGAAGTTTAATTGCCAATAGAACTGATTTACAAGGCGGGCATAATCCTGGCAATATTTCTGGCTTTTTTGCAAAGGCAGCAGGCAATAGCATAAACCCTAACATTAATGCTCTTAAGATTATAATAAATTTTATAACTGGGCTTAAAATAAAATAGAAGTATGCGCAAAATATCAATATTCTTACTAAGTATTTGTTTAGTGAGTTGTGGCAACTATTATCTTGTTAAAAGAGATTGGAAAATTTTTGAAAATAAACTGGTGACAAAAATTGGTTATAAACAAGAAAGGTTGGAGAAAATCTCTTTTGAGCACTTAGATACAATAAAACTTAGATCAAAAATTAGTATTGATATGTTTAGTTATTCACAACGAGGACTACCATTAGTCTTTAGAGATAAAGTAAAAGATAGTTTATACATATTCAACCGAGTAAATTCAAATGTGTATATACTAATTTTAACTGATTTGAATTTTGAAAAAATAACTATTGTGAATAATTCTGGAGAAGATTACTAATTTTAAGTTCATAAGGATTGTAATTCTTAATGAGCAATATTTTATTCAAAATTTTTCTCCGCCTCGGTTTGTGGCTTACGAAACGTTCGCTTAGTTCTCTAAGATAATTTTTGAGTGAAACTATCTATGCTTTTCATTCGTAACACACCCAGCCGCAACGGAGAAATTTGACCTTTGAAAATAGTGACACATTGGGCAAGGTATATTCACATATGAGTACTCTTGTTATCGTGGCTCTCTTTGTATTTAGTATTAGTTGATTATACTTCCGCCGCCATGGGTGTTCGCCAAACAAAAAAAGCCACCGTGGTTGGTACGCCAGCCTCGAATTTTACCAGCGTTGCATACTAACGGCGAGGAGGAGATGGGCTAACAGCAGCAGCGAACAAGTTTGCTTTGCTCCGGGTCATTGTGGGTTTCTTCGCCACCGTTGGTGTCACCCCACCCAATCATGAAACGCCGAGGCTTGGTGTTTGGCCAGCCGACTACCTAAAACAATCTACTCCTAAAATAATAATGCACTAACTTTAGCTAATGCAACATGTTGCACTGCAATATTCTTACCAGCGATTTTTTTAGTTACTTACAAAAAAGGGAATAATAAGTAGTGATGAGCAGGATTATAAACATTATTTCATCTAATGACAATTTGTTTGAACAATTTAAGGAGAAACTTGTGTTGTCAGGTTTTAAAGTTGATCAATTTGAAGACAAGCAATTGACAATAGAAGAATCGACCCGGGTATATATAACCAATGCCATAAATGTTGAAACAGAGGCTGGTTTTGAAGACGATTTAGTTTTTTATAGAAAACTATTGAATGTAAATAGCGAAGTTGATTTGTATTTTTACAGTGTATATTTTTCAGAGGATACCATAATGAAAAAAGTTATTGGTGTTATCGCTAATAGCGATGATGTAATTATTGATAATGATATGGGAAAAATACTAATTGCCGCTGACTTTATAAAACAACTTGGAGATTCTGTATCACTTTAGTCTAACGAACTTTTATACAACATTGTAAAATTTGTTGTGGTTGACAAGTTTTTATACCCAATAGCCAGCACTGTGCAATATTACACTATTGTATACCCTGCGTAAAGGCTACTGCTTGAATTTATATCCATCTTTATAGCCGGTTTCTTTTTCTTCTTCTTTAATTAAATTGTGTAGTGCGCTAAAGTTCTTTTTGTATTTTTTATAATTGTCACCTCTAAAAGCCCATGCCACATAGTTGGCGCTAAGGCAATGCATGCGGCAAATTTTTTTCCAATCTTCTTTGGTCAGGCTTTTTACATATGCTGGCTTATTTTTTATCAGCCAGTCAGCCACTTCTCTTAATGAGCTGTTTCCAATATATGACATCATTGGGGCAGTACTGTGT
>JBASZP010000054.1:0-6243 GCA_049660965.1 Daejeonella sp.
GTTTATATGGGCATGGGCGAACCTTTACTAAACTATGCCAATGTACTTAAATCTATTGAACGTATTACTGCCGAGGATGGTTTAAATATGGCCGCCAAACGGATTACCGTTTCAACAGCCGGTATTGCAAAGATGATTAAAAAATTAGGCGATGATCAGGTTCGCTTTAATCTGGCTTTATCATTACATGCCGCTAATGACGAAAAGCGTAATGAAATTATGCCTATCAATGAACAAAATTCGCTCAAATCATTAGCCGATGCTTTAAAATATTATTTTTCGAAAACCAAAAACCCGGTAACCTACGAATATATTGTATTTAACGATTTTAATGATGAATTACAGGACGCTATGGAACTGGCCAAATTTTGTAAGCATATTCCCTGTAAAGTAAATATTATTGAATATAATCCCATTTCTTTTGCCAGTTTTCAAAATGCCGGTATAGATAAAATTGAAGCCTTTGCAAATTATCTTAAAAAACAGGGAATTACAACCAACATCCGCCGGAGCAGAGGAAAAGATATTGATGCCGCCTGCGGACAATTAGCTGTAAAGCAGGTTTAACTATATTTAAAATATATAAGTTGAGAATAGACTTTAGTTAAAAACTGCGTATATTGTATTTGTTATAATTTATCAAAATCATTAAAACTTGGAAAATGAATGCAATTTCAGGTTATTTACAAGATTTTTTAGCCTTATTCTTCCCGGAACTTTGTGTTGCATGCAATAAAAACCTGTTTAAAAACGAAGATATCATTTGTACAAACTGCATCTATAATCTTCCTTATACTAATTTCCATCATGATGATGAGAACAAAGTTAGCAGACAGCTTTGGGGCCGTTTTCCCTTTGTTCAGGCGGGGGCATTTTTATATTTTAAGAAAGGAAATAAAGTGCAAAATATTATGCACCAGCTTAAATATAATAATAAACCCGAAACTGGTTTTAAAATAGGTGAACTTTATGGCTTAGAGTTAAAAAGATCTGCTACCTGGCAAATCCCCGATTTAATTATTCCCGTTCCTTTGCATGATAAAAAACTTAAAAAACGCACTTATAATCAAAGTGAATATATTGCCAGGGGAATGTCGTCCGCATTAGACATCCCGGTTTCATTGCATAATCTGTTGCGGGTAAGCAATACGGAAACCCAAACCAAAAAATCTCGTTTTGCACGTTATGAAAATTTAAAAGATGCTTTTAAAATCAAAAATCCTGAATTATTGATTAACAAACACATACTTTTGGTAGATGATGTAATAACCACCGGCGCTACACTCGAAGCCTGTAGTCTGGCTTTATTATCACTTGAACATGTAAAAATTAGTATTGCAGCCATTGCTTTTGCCGAATAATTTTAGAAATTCCGTCATGCGTTTTATATTAACAATATTCGCAATCTCCTTATTTTTTTCTGCCTGTCAAAAGCAGGATGATTTTACTACAGATACTTCTGCAAAACTTTCTTTCTCTACAGATTCTATACTTTTCGATACCGTTTTTACTTCCATTGGATCAACTACACGCCGTTTAAAAGTTTTTAATCCCAACAAAAAAGCAGTTAAAATTTCTCAGATCAAACTTGCGGGAGGAAATACATCCCCCTATCAAATTAATATTAATGGCCTGCCTGTAAACCAGGCCAATGCAGTAGAACTGGCCGGTAACGATTCACTTTACATATTTATAAAAGTAAATATCAATCCTAATAATGATGCCCTTCCTTTTATTGTGGCAGATTCTCTCTTATTTGAAACCAACGGAAACCAGCAGAAAGTTCAATTAGCCGCTTATGGTCAAAACGCTAACTTTTTAAATGGAGAAAATATCAACCAAAACACTACATGGCATAAACCCCTGCCTTATGTTATTTATAATTCTGTGTTCGTTAATCAAAATGTTCAGTTAACTATTGCAGCAGGTTCAAAGATCTATTTTCATAAAGGCTCCAAATTAATAGTCGCCGGATCTTTATCTGCAGAAGGCTCAGTTAAAGACTCCGTTATTTTCTCGGGCGACAGGTTTGAACCCATTTACCTGGATGAACCCGGACAATGGGGCGGCTTGCATTTTCTGTCAACAAGTTTTAATAACCAGCTAAACCATGCCATTATAAAAAACGCTTTAATTGGTATCCGGGTAGATGGGTTATCCATTAATAACAACCCGAAATTATTACTGACTAATTCTACCATTAAAAATATAGAAGTCAGCGGACTGGCCATGTTTAATACCGATGTAAAAGCATTTAATAATTTGATCTTTAATTGCGGCCAGTATTTAGTTTATGGTGTTTTAGGCGGCGTCTATGATTTTAAACAGAATACATTCTCCGCACTAAATCTCAATTTTACCAGGCAAACCCCCGCGGTATATTTTACAGATTTTTACACTTCAAACAACAGTAATCAAACAGCTCTATTAGAAGCCACATTAGCCAATAATATTATTTGGGGAAGTCTGGATGAAGAACTCGTTTTTGAAAAGAAAGGGATTGCTGAACCAGACATTACTTTAATGAATAATCTGCTAAAAACTAAAACACCAGCCTTTAGCGCTAATGGAAATTTAATCAATACCGATCCCCTGTTCATTAACGCGATAGATGAAAAGTATCAATTAAGTACAGGTAGTCCCGCAATTAATAAAGGAACAGACCTCTCATCCGATGCCTGGTTTAACCCTTATTTATCAACAGACCGTAGCGGCAAAGCCAGAACCTTCCCTTCTGATTTAGGCTGTTATGAGTTTTAATATGACTTGGGGTTAAATTTTACAAAATAAGATCGGCTCTTTGTGCCTTCTTGTCTTTGCGGCAGAGTTTAAGCCCTAAGGGACTATGACACAAAACGATCATCAGTTAATAAGTAATCATAGCTTTATCCCCTAAGCTGAGCTAAACTTTCTTAAGCTCCATCTCAAAAAGAATTGTAATTTTGCCGCTTGCACCAATTTCTCTATTAAATGAGTAAAACAAACCACAAGCAAGACGCACTGGACTATCATTCGCAGGGCCGTCCCGGAAAAATACAAGTTGTTTCTACAAAACCAACAAATTCTCAGCGTGATTTGGCATTGGCCTATTCTCCCGGTGTGGCCGAGCCCTGTTTACGTATTGCCGAAAATAAAGAAGACGTTTATAAATATACCGCCAAAGGTAACCTGGTAGCCGTGATCAGTAACGGCACCGCTGTTTTAGGCTTGGGAGATATTGGCCCTGAAGCCGGTAAACCAGTAATGGAGGGCAAAGGTATTCTCTTTAAAATTTTCGCGGATATTGATGTGTTCGACCTGGAACTGGACACCAAGAACATTGATGAGTTTGTAAATATTGTTAAAGCCCTGGAACCCACCTTTGGAGGAATAAACCTGGAAGATATTAAAGCCCCGGAATGTTTTGAAATTGAGCGCAGACTGAAAGCGGAAATGAGTATCCCGGTAATGCACGATGACCAGCACGGTACCGCCATTATTTCATCTGCCGCATTAATTAACGCCTGTGAACTGCAAAAGAAAAAGCTCGATAAAGTAAAAATTGTAGTGAACGGCGCCGGCGCAGCAGCTATTTCATGTACCCGTTTATATGTTAGTTTAGGCGCTAAGCGGGAAAATATTGTAATGCTGGACCGGAGCGGCGTTATCCGCAATGATCGCGAAAACTTAGAAGGCACCAAGGCGGAGTTTGCTACCTCCCGTAAAATAAATACGCTTAAGGAGGCTATGAAAGATGCCGATGTATTTATCGGCTTATCATCGCCCGATGTTTTAACAGAAGATATGCTTAAAACCATGGCCAAAAATCCCATCGTTTTCGCTATGGCCAATCCCGATCCGGAGATTGCTTATGATTTAGCTATAAAAACCCGTAAAGATATCATCATGGCTACCGGCCGCTCCGATTATCCTAACCAGGTAAATAATGTGCTTGGCTTCCCGTATATTTTCAGGGGCGCTTTGGATGTACGGGCTACCGCCATTAATGAAGCTATGAAAATAGCCGCCGTAAAAGCAATTGCCGAACTGACCAAAAAACCGGTTCCCGAAGCGGTGAATATGGCTTACAACACCAAAAATTTAAAGTTCGGCCACAATTATATTATCCCAAAGCCTATAGATTTCAGGTTAATTACCTCGGTTTCGCCCGCCGTGGCCAAAGCAGCTATTGATTCCGGCGTAGCACGTAAAATAATTACAGATTGGGAAGCTTATAAAGAAGAGCTGAAAACCCGTTTAGGTACAGATGATAAGTTATTGCGAGCGGTAACTAATAAAGCAAAATCATCGCCCAAACGCGTGGTATTTGCAGAAGCCGATAACTATAAAATTTTAAAGGCGGCCCAAATTGTTCGCGACGAAGGTATCGCTATCCCCATTTTATTGGGAAATGAAGAACGCATTCAGCAGATCTTAATTGATAATGAATTAGAATTAGACGGCGTTCCCATCATTAATCCCCTGAAAGAAGTTGAAAAATGCAGCAAGTATGCTGAGTATTTATACCAGAAACGCCAGCGCAGGGGAGTAACTTTATTTGAGGCAAAAAAGCTGATGCGTGACCGTAATCATTACGGTGCATCTATGGTTCAGTTTGGAGAAGCCGATGCTTTAATTTCAGGTTTAACAAAAAACTACGCCTCAACCATTAAACCTGCCTTACAAATTATAGGTACAGAAGACGGGGTAAACCGCGTAGCGGGAATGTACATGATGCTCACCAAAAAAGGCCCGGTATTTTTTGGCGATACTACCGTAAATGTAAACCCTACGGTAGAAGAACTCGTGGATATTACGGCTTTATTAGACCGTTCTGTGAAAAAATTCAATATACACCCCCGAATTGCTATGCTATCCTATTCTAATTTCGGCTCAAATGACGGTCCGGTACCCGAAAAGATGAGGCAGGCGGTAAGTATGCTGCATGAAAAACACCCCGAAATTATTGTTGACGGAGAAATGCAGGCGAACTTTGCGATGAATGCTTCTTTACTGAAAGATAATTATCCCTTTAGCATACTAAACGGCGCCCCGGCAAATGTTCTGGTTTTCCCCAACCTCGAATCTGGCAATATAGCCTATAAATTATTGCAGGAAATAGGTGATGCTGAAGCCGTGGGCCCTATATTATTAGGGCTGAAAAAACCCGTACACGTTTTACAATTAGGAAGTTCTATACGTGAAATTGTAAATATGATAACCATTGCAGTGGTAGATGCACAAACAAAAGAAGAAAAAGATACGGAAACTACAGAGCGTAAAAAAGGATTATTTAGCCGGATGATAAAAGGCCCTAAATAAACTAGTTTTAAAGAGTATATTAGTTCGTTGATTAAGTATCTTACAGAACATTAAATTTAAAAGAAATGTACGCTTATATTGATGGTAAATTAACGTTCAAATGCCCTACTTATGTAATTATTGAGGCCGGCGGGGTTGGTTATCACATCAATATTTCATTAAATACATACGCTTTACTGCAGGACAAAGAACGCTGCAAGCTCTATACTTGGCTGCATGTAAAAGAAGACGGGCATACCCTTTACGGATTTTTTGAAGAAGGTGAGCGAAAACTATTTCTGCACCTGATTTCTGTTTCGGGCATCGGCCCAAATACCGGCAGAATGATCTTATCATCTATAACACCTGCTGAAATCCAAACGGCTATTATAAAAGGTGATGTACCTTTAATACAACGAATTAAGGGAATAGGGCCTAAATCTGCACAGCGCATGATTTTGGAACTTCAGGATAAATTAAAGAAAGAAGGCCCGGACTCATTAATTTCTATGCCGCAGCATACTACAGCTAAAGATGAAGCGTTATCTGCCTTAATAATGTTAGGTTTTACAAAAAACCTGGCCGAAAAAGCGTTAGATATCGCAGTTAAATCAAGTGACGAAAATTTACTGGTAGAACAACTGATAAAAATTGCTCTAAAAAATTTGTGATTAATTCCAAAAACTCTTTAATGATTTGAAGAACTTTTTTACTTTTCCCTTTCTGAAAGTATGCCTGTTTTTCTTATTTTTAAGTAGTCAGGTTATTGCACAAGATACTCCTGATTCTTTAAAACTGGTTTATCCTTTCCGGGATTATAAAGAACTGCCCGCTAAACGCAATATCGGGATTTCCTTTCCTAATCCAGGTAACGTAAAAAGAAGCGTAGAGTTTGATCCCATTTTAAAAAGATATGTAATACGCGAAAAAATCGGTGATCGTTTCTATCGCGAGCCGCAATAC
>JBASZP010000055.1:0-20591 GCA_049660965.1 Daejeonella sp.
TAAGAGGAGAGGAATTAAGGATAAGGTAGCTATAATGGTTATGGTGATCACTAAGCGGTAATGAGAAAATATCCAGCGTACTCGTTTGAAAGAAGATTTCTCAGGCTCTTTAGGTCTGGAGAGTAAAATGCTGAAATTATAGAGCGCTAATGTGGAGCAGAACAGAATAGTTAAAATGTATTTCTCTGGTTTTACATGTAATAGCTGGTAGGTTACCAGGCCCTGGGCTACGGCGCATAAGGCAATAAAGATATTGCTGAACAGTAAAAAATCAAGAGTTTGCCTGAGGTATTTAAGCATGTATCCGAGCAGTCAATTAAGAATTGACCTTTGGTGAATTTCCTTTACGTAATTCAAATATCGTAATTTCAGGTAAAATTCCAACACGACCGGGATAGCCTAAAAACCCATAACCAACGTTTACATATAATTGCTGATTGTCTTCCTGGTAATGCCCGGCCCACTCTTTATAAATGTATTTAACGGGACTCCATTGAAATTTTTCTTTAACTATACCAAACTGCATTCCATGGGTATGTCCGCTGAACATAGCATCAATTTGAGGATATTCGGTTAAAATCTGTGCACGCCAATGGGAGGGATCATGTGATAAGAGTAATTTTACCGGGGCATCATCCGTATCTTTTACTGCTAAATCCATACGCCCGTATTTTGCAAAACGCCCGGCGCCCCAGTTCTCAATTCCTAAAATCGCGATCTCTTCTCCATCCACTTTTATCCGGCGGTTTTCATTAAGTAATAAATCCCAGCCCATGTTTTTATGTGTGGTTTTTAGATCGGCCAGGTTTTTTACTTTTGCTGATGTTACTTCTTTACCAAAATAGTAATCTCCATAATCATGATTTCCTAAAGTAGAAAATACCCCAAGAGGGGCTTTAACTTTGGAAAATATATCCTGATAATCCCGCATTTCTGATGCAATATTGTTGACCAGGTCTCCGGTGAAGAAAACAAAATCAGGTTTTTCTTTTAATAGCATTTCTACTCCGCCTAAAACAGCTTTACGGTCATAAAAACTACCCGAATGAATATCTGAAATCTGGCCAAGTTTTATTCCGTCAAAGGCTTGCGGAAGATTTGGAAAATATAAAGTTTTGCGCCGTACCCGATAATCATAAGCGCCCGAAACTATTCCATAAGTTAGGGAGGCTAAAGGAATAGCGGCAACCAATGTGCCCGCTTTAATAAGAAATTCTGACCGCGGAATAGTTTGTGTATTATTACTTTCCTCTAGATATAGCTTTTCCTTTTCAGGAAATAATTTCCGTTTGATCCAGATAAATGCCCGGCGTAAATCATCAACAAATAAAAATGGGAGTATGAATATCTTGGAAACAAAGGTTACAAAGAACAATACCAGGATAACGCTTCTCAACATAAACTTAATGTTTAGAAAGATGCTTATAAAAACACCCAGCAGGAGCAGAACTGTATAACCCCACCAGATATAAGTAAAACTAAGATATTTTTTATTAGTCCATTTTGGCCTTACGGAACGTATAGCCCTGTAAATATATATGTCAATTATTATCAGTAAAACACCAATGATAATTAATCCTAAAATTCGATTACCCATTAAGTTTAATTCGTGCTAAATATAGGATTTGTTGCTTGAAGAGTCTGTTTAAATTTGATCATGATTTTTTATACGAATGAATAATGTGTGGTGAGGACACCGCACATGGGTTGCTTGCCGTGGTTGGTGTCTTCATCAACCGCATTGAAGAATGCCTAATACCTGCCACCCTTAGTATCTTCATAATCTTCATCCTCATCGCCCAGTTCAGCGCTGAATAAACTGTTAAACATATCTGTGAATGCAAAGCCATTATCTAAAAAAGATTTGCTTAACTGAGAGAATTCCGCCAAGCCATGAAGTAAAAATTCCATCAATAATAGTTGTTGGGTTTCACTTAAATTGGGATGAAATTGCTTAACCACCTCTTTTAAACCAGGAACAGATTTTAAATTGGTTTTATATTCTTCTTTAGAAAGATTATCCAGCAGGTTGATGGTATTACCTGTTGCAAACCAATTGACTATTTCTGCATAAGGATTTATCCCTTTTGATTTTTTTAATTTTTCCGGATCGGGGAAATAAGTGGACATTAATGTTTTAATGGCTTTTCCAACCAGAATGTTAGCCACTTTTGCCGGACCTTCCAGCTCTCCTTCATACACTAATTCTATTTTCCCGGTTATTGCAGGAATTACTCCTAAAAAGTCTGAAATACGAACGAAGGTCTGCTTTTCTTTATTAATTAACATCCTGCGTTCGGCATTACTGATCAGGTTTTCATAAGCCGAAATGGTTAAGCGGGCAGAAACACCGGATTTTTTATCGATATATTCAGAATTCCGGGCTTCAAATGCAATTTGCTCTATCAGGTCTTTCACCAAACCATCTGCCTCTATGCTTTCCCGTTGTGTTGCTGTTAATCTTGCCTCCTGCTGTGTAATCTTCCTTGAAATTTCTACACTGCGTGGATAATGCGTCAGGATCTGGCTTTCAATCCGATCTTTTAAAGGCGTAACTATTGAACCCCGGTTGGTATAATCTTCCGGATTTGCTGTAAATACAAATTGAATATCAAGCGGTAAACGTAATTTAAAACCACGTATCTGGATATCTTTTTCCTGGAGGATATTAAACAGTGCAACCTGTATACGTGCCTGTAGATCTGGTAATTCATTAATTACAAAAATACCACGATGTGCACGGGGAATTAAGCCAAAATGGATCACACGCTCATCTGAATAGGTTAGTTTCATAGTGGCGGCTTTTATCGGGTCAACATCACCAATCAGATCAGCAACGGTAACATCGGGCGTGGCTAGTTTTTCTGTATAACGTTCTGAACGATGTAACCAGGCAATAGGAGTACGATCTCCCTGTTTTTCAAGTATATTTTGGCCAAACCAGGAAATAGGGTTCATCGGATCTTCAAATAATTCGGAACCTTCAATATAAGGTACGTACTCATCCAGTAAATTAATCAGCAAACGGGCAATTCGTGTTTTTGCCTGTCCGCGTAAACCCAATAACAAGATATTATGCCGGGATAAAATAGCAGTTTGCAAATCCGGAATGACAGTATCTTCATAACCAATAATACCTTCGAAACCCTCATCTTTGTTCTTTAGCCTGGTAATTAAATTCTCACGTAACTCTTCTTTAACAGATCGTGAGCGATAGCCTGATGCTTTTAATTCTTTAAGTGTTTTTATACTTGAGTTTTTCATTAGTCTATTTTTCGTGTTCTTTATTTGTCTGTTTGCCGGTTTGTCTATCTATTTGCGAAATATTCACATTAACACATTGTCATATTAGCAAATTGACAAATTATCTAACCGTTCTTCTTCTGTTCTTTATATAATCTTCAAATATATATTCGCCTAAACCTTTAAGCGAGCTATAAAATGCTTTACCATTATTCACTTCTGTAAATTGTCTTACAAATTGTTGTAGATAGGGGTCTTGTGCAATCATAAATGTAGTAATCGGGATGTTTAACCGCTTACATTGAGCAGCCATAGTTAAGGTTTTATTAATTACTTTACGGTCAAGTCCGATGCTGTTTTTATAATATTTGGTTCCTTCTTTTAAACAGGTTGGTTTGCCGTCAGTGATCATAAAGATTTGCTTATTATGCGTTTTACGGCGTCGTAACAGATCAACCGCAAGTTCTAAACCTGCATAAGTATTGGTATGATACGGTCCAACCTCCAGATATGGAAGATCTTTTAATGTAATTGGCCATGCATCATTTCCAAAAGCAACCAGATCCAAAGTGTCTTTGGGGTATTTGGTACGAATTAACTCTGCCAGGGCCATAGCTACTTTTTTAGCTGGTGTAATCCTGTCTTCACCGTAAAGGATCATAGAATGTGAAATGTCGATCATTAAAACTGTAGAGGTAATCGTTTTATAATCCTTTTCTTCTACTTCTAAATCCCGTTCTGTCATGCTGAAATCACCAATGCCATGATTGACCTGGGCATTATGAATGGAAGCCGTCATGTCAATCTGATCTAAACTATCACCAAATTGAAACTCACGGCGGTCAGCATTCTTTTCTTCACCTAAACCTGATATGGTTGAATTATGATTTCCTTTTCCGGATTTTTTAAGTTTTCCGAATATCTCTTCTAACGCAGATTGCCTGATCGTTTGCTCGGCTTTGGCAGTAATCTTAAAACCTCCCGGGTTTTGGTCATCATCGTCCAGATAACCTCTTTTTTTAAGGTCATCAATAAAATCACCCATGCCGTATTCATTGCTGGTGAGTTTATATTGTTTATCCAATTCATTCATCCAGGCAATTGCTTCATTTGCATCACCTGCTGTATAATTAAGGAGTTCCAGAAATAGTTTTAGTAACTCCTCAAATCCGCCTTTAGGCAATTCGTTGGGAGTAAATTTCGAGATAATATGACCCCGCATAGTGTGTTTTGGAAAAATTAATGTGTGAAGGTAAAAACTTATGCCGCTAAATTGGTTAAGACCATGTAAAAGTTTTGTAGCTAATGTGTAATATGATCAGCTCTTAAAAGATATGTTAAAATATATTCTTAAAGTTCAGTAATTGATTTATTCCAATTAAAAGCGTATTAAAATACAGTTCAATAAAACATATTATTCATGGATTTGTTCCTGATTAATAAACATTGAGGAAAATGGATTGGCGGAAGGCAGGAAAGGACTGACGGAAGGTAAAAGCGGAATGACGGAAGTCAGGAAAGGACTGACGGAAGGTAAAAGTGGACTGACGGAAGGAAGGAAAGGAATGACGGAAAGAAGGAAAGGAATGAGGGAAGATAAAAAAGGATTGACGGAAGGCGGGAAAGGGCTGACGGAAGGTGCAAATGGGGCGACGGAAGGTATAAATGGAGCAACTTTGTCATGGCTAACATTCCTTTTTCATCAACTAACGACAAAATGGCAGCGGCTTACTAAGAAAGCCTTCTTTCCTACCGCCAGTATAACTATATGGTCAATTGTACCATGGGAGCTTTGTGAACAATGCTGCGGGCTGAAGGAAGGGCTTGAAACTTTCGGAAGGTTTTAGCTCCTGTAAAGTATCTATGCTGAATTTTTGAATGAAACAGACCTCTTTCATAATTCGGTTATTGACTTATAAAAAATTACCACGAAGTCTCAAAGACTTTAAGAAACACAAAGAAAAAACTTTTGCGAACTTTTGCGTTCGTGTCCCTTTGTGGCGAAAGAAAAAGAATTATGAAAGAGGTTTGATATTTAAACAAGCAATCTTACTGGTTCTTCCAATAAAGCTTTCAGGGTTTGTAAAAATGCGGCTCCTGTAGCTCCGTCAACAACGCGGTGATCACAGCTTAAAGTTACTTTCATTACATTGCCTGGTATAACTGCACCATTTTTAACAACCGAAACTTCATGGATACCACCAACTGCTAAAATACAAGCGTCAGGCGGGTTAATTATTGCTGTAAATTCGTCAATGCCAAACATTCCTAAATTTGAAATAGTGAACGTGGAACCTTCCCAATCTGCCGGTTGTAATTTTTTAGCTTTAGCACGCTGGGCAAAATCTTTCACTTCTGCAGAGATGTGTGATAAGGATTTCCCATCCGCAAAACGAACTACCGGAACGAGTAAACCATCTTCTACGGCAACTGCCACACCAATATTTACGTGTTCGTTATAACGAATTTTATCTCCCAGCCAGGATGAATTTATATTTGGATGTTGTTTTAAAGCAATGGCAACTGCTTTTAGAACAATGTCATTAAAGGATATTTTAACAGGTGAAAACTCATTGATTTTTGTACGGGCTTCAATAGCGCTATCCATATCAATTGACATGGTTAAATAGAAATGAGGAGAAGTAAATAAGCTTTCGGATAAACGCTTGGCAATTACTTTACGCATTTGCGAAACCGGCTTTTCCGTATACTTTTCTTCGCCAACAAATTGCGGAATACTAACTGGTGCTTCTGCGGATTTAATTTCAGGTGTTTGAGCAGAAACTTCTGAGGCTTGTTTTGCGGATGGTTTGAATTCTTCCACATCCTTTTTCACGATGCGTCCGCCTTCTGCACTGCCGTGTACCTGGTGAAGATCTATACCTTTATCTTTAGCAATTTTACGGGCCAAAGGTGATGCTTTTACCCGTCTGGAATCATCATGATGATGAATTTCCTGCTTTTCTTCAGTTGCAGGTTTTGAAACTACAGCTTCAGCAGATTTCTCTTTTGGAGTTTCGGCAGCAGCATCTGCAGGTTTTGCCTCGGCTTTTTTACCGGAGCTTTGTTTTAATAAAGGGGTAACATCAGTTCCTTCTTTTCCTACAATAGCAATAATATCATTAACTTTTGCTGCCTTCCCTTTTTCTACACCAATATATAATAAGGTACCATCTGCATAGCCGGTTACTTCCATAGTTGCCTTATCCGTTTCTACATCTGCTAAAGCATCATCACTTTTAACCTTATCACCAACTTTTTTATGCCATTCGGCAATAATCCCTTCGGTCATGGTATCACTAAGCAAAGGCATACGAATAACGGTTGCCCCAAGTGATTCCGGGTCAACTACCGATTCTTCCTCTATATCCGCAGGTTTTTCAGTTTCCGGTTTTTCTTTTGTTTCAGCAGCTGAATTAGCTTCTTCTATGGGTTTAGCTTCGGGCTCTTCCTTAACGGAAGAATCTCCTAAAGCTGTTTTATAATCTTCGCCTTCAGCGCCAATTACGGCAATAACCGAATCTACCGGAGCAGACTTGCCTTCTTCAGCGCCAATGTATAATAATGTACCCTCCTGAAATGATTCAAAATCCATGGTGGCTTTATCAGTTTCAATCTCGGCGACCAAATCACCCGAATTAACTTTATCACCAACTTTTTTATGCCATTTGGCGATAACCCCTTCGGTCATTGTATCGCTCATTTTCGGCATTCTAACTACTTCAGCCATGCTTTTTAAAGATTATTATTTTTAGAAATAAAGTAATTAGTCGCGGATATATGGATAATCATTTTGAACATATACATCTTTATAAAGTTCTGAAGCATCAGGCCATGGAGATTCTTCAGAGAATTTAACAGACTCTTCAACAATATCTTTCACTTTTTGATTAATGCTCTCAAACCATGCTTCATCAGCATATTTTTTATCCTCAATAGCAGTTTTTACTATTTCAACAGGGTCTTTTGATTTATAAGTTTCCACTTCTTCTTTAGTACGGTATTTTGCCGGATCGGACATGGAATGTCCTTTATAACGATAAGTACGCATCTCCAGGAAAGTTGGTCCTTCACCCTTACGTGCACGCTGTACAGCTTCATCCATCGCATTATGTACTGCAACCGGATCCATTCCGTCAACTGGTGCGCAAGGCATGTCGAAACCTAAACCAATTTTATAAATATCTACCATATTAGTAGTTCTTGCTACTGATGTGCCCATGGCGTAACCATTATTTTCGCAAACAAAAACAACAGGTAGTTTCCATAACATGGCCATATTGAATGTTTCATTTAAAGCGCCCTGACGAACAGCGCCATCGCCCATATAGCAAACACAAACATTGTCTGTTCCGTTATATTTTTCGGCGAAAGCGATACCTGCACCTAAAGGAATTTGTCCCCCCACAATACCATGGCCCCCAAAAAACTTGTGTTCTTTGCTAAACATGTGCATAGAACCGCCTTTACCTTTAGAACATCCGGTTGCTTTGCCATACAATTCAGCCATCACTTCATTAGAACTCATTCCTTTTGCTATAGCATGTGCATGATCGCGATAAGCGGTGATCATAGAATCTTCAGGTTTTAATACAGACATTGCACCTGCTAATACAGCTTCCTGGCCAATATACAGGTGACAAAAGCCTCGTATTTTTTGTTGTCCGTACAGCTGACCTGCTTTTTCCTCAAACTTGCGCATCAGAAGCATGGATTCATACCAGTGCAGATAGGTGTCTTTTGTTATTTCTACTGAACTCATTCGTATTGGTGTGTTATTAGAACGGCAAATCTAACCATATCTTAGAAAAAAAAGAATATACAAAGTGTTTTGTTTACACAAGGCGAGGGAAATTTTAAGTGTTAAGAACTGTTAAAATTTGTTAAAAAGGAGATAAAGGTTGCCCGCAAACATTATTTCTCTTACTTTTGGCCCGTTCATAAAATACTTTTAAGTAAAAAGTGTCCATATTATTGTTTAACTATTTAATTAAAAAATGGGAAAAAAGATAATCATAGCGTTTTTAATACTGTTTTCTTTTGTGACAACACAAGCGCAAAAATCAGTCAAAGAGGTAAAACCAGTAGCAAAAACTGAAGATCCGGATAATTTAGCGACGGAATATTTTACTCAAATTATGGGTGTTGCCCTTTCTGCAACATCTAATCTTAAGCTTTACCAATTTGTTTACGACTGGATAGGAACTCCTTACAGGTTCGGAGGAACATCAAGAAAAGGAATTGATTGTTCTGCATTTTCTAAAGAAATATACGCGAAAGTTTTTAATACCGTAATTAAACGTAATTCACGTGATATTTTTGCGATGAGTATGCCAATAAATCGCGAAGATTTGCAAGAAGGTGATCTGGTATTCTTTAAAATAAAAAGCCGTTCTATTACCCACATGGGTATATATTTGGGAAATAACAGGTTTGCCCATGCTTCATCCTCACGTGGTGTGGTATTAAGCAACCTGAATGAGAACTATTATAAACGTTATTTTTATAAAGGGGGACGTTTGGCGGAAGCGCTGAATTAATAATAAATTTTTACTAAGGTAATTTAAAGGAAAGATTCTGTATTTATACAGAATCTTTTTTTATGTTTATTAAATGATTAAACGCGGCTTCTTTTTTCTCTATACCCTTGTGATCATTCTGGGATTTAAATGCCTTAATGCAAATGATCATCCCGGAGGGGTTGTTTTAAACGATTCCATTAAGGAACACATTCCCGATACATTGACCATTGCTGCTGTGGGTGATATTATGATGGGTTCTGCATTCCCTGATATAGGAAACTTATCGCCGGATGATGGAAAAGGAAGTTTTACAAGTACTTTAGACTATCTTAAATCTGCGGATGTAGCCTTTGGAAATTTAGAAGGAGTCCTTTTAAATAAAGGAAATTCAGGTAAATGCGGACCTAATTCTACAGCATGTTATGCATTTCGTATGCCCGAGCGATATGTTGAGCATTTAACTGACGCAGGATTTGATGTGATGAGTGTGGCAAATAACCATTCCGGGGATTTTAGTGAAACCGGGCGTAAAAGCACCGCAAGAGTACTTGATTCTGCCGGGATAAAATTTGCAGGGTTTATAACACATCCTACCACAACATTTAAAAGAAATGGAATAACCTATGGTTTTTGTGCATTTGCGCCTAATACTGGGACGGTTTCAATAAATGATCTGGAGAATGTTAAATCCATCATATCTGAACTCCGAAAAACCGTGGATATAGTAATTGTTTCATTTCATGGTGGGGGAGAGGGTACAAGATTTCAGCGTGTAACACGTAAATCAGAGTTTTTTTATGGCCAGAACCGGGGTAATGTATATGAGTTTGCCCATACTGCAATTGATGCCGGAGCCGATTTAGTTTTAGGCCACGGGCCGCATGTTACACGTGCGATAGAAGTATATAAAAACAAATTTATTACCTACAGTATGGGGAATTTCTGCACCTACGGAATGTTTAATTTAGATGGCGTAACAGGAATGGCGCCATTATTCCAGATAAAATTAACAAACAAGGGTGATTTTATATCCGCTAATATTATCTCAGTATTACAAAAAAAGAATGTATTTCCAATCATTGATCCTGATAAGGGAGCTTTAAAACAAATTACCAGTTTAACTGCTTTAGATTTTCCGGAATCAAATCTTGATATATCAGCTACTGGTTTGGTTGAGCTGAAAAAATAATATAAAACAATTCAATTGCTAAATAAATAATCTACCCTGCTGCTACAGACCGGGCCTATTACCTGCAAACTTGATTAAAAATAGATTAACTTACTTTATTAGTGTTTTAAAAAAATCAAAATGCTGCCTGATTGATTTCGCCCAGTAAGACTGATCATGATTACCCGGCTGGGATATATACGTGGCATTAATTTTCAGTGAATCGCATTTCTTTCTTAAATCATTATTAACCAAATAAAACCGATCGCTTGTACCGCAATCAAAAATAATCTGTTTGGATGTTCCTGCCAGTTTATCAATATTACCGTTAACAGAGTACTTATACCAGGCCGGATCCGAATCGCCGGGTTTTCCTAACAAATCACTAATACCATATTTATCACCTGAACTTTTCAGATCCATTACACCGCTGGTACTTCCGGCACTTAAAAATAACTCAGGTTTTTGGAGAAATAAATACAGAGCCCCGTGTCCGCCCATACTTAAGCCACTAATAAATATTTTACTGGTATCTGTTTTATACTTTTTATTGATATCAGGAACCAGTTCATCAAAAAAGAACGCTTCAAACTGGCTGTCTTTTTTAACCGGACTGTTAAAATACCAGCTGTTAAATAAGCCATCCGGGCAAACAATAATAAAACCATATTCATCAGCATATTTTTGCGCATTCATAATCCTGTTCCATTGATTATAATTTCCGCTATAACCATGCAAGAGGTAAATTACCGGATATAAATTTCGCTTTGCATACTGTTTGGGTTTAAACACCAGTACTGTATCGGCCTTCGATAAATTTTTTGATTGATAAATCAATTTATCCTGTGCAAATACCGAAGAAGAAATTATACAGCTAATCAATAAACAATAACAGAGCTTTTTCATGATACTTTATGTTAATATTTTTGATGAATTAAAGTTAAAATACGTTCCATTTCTTTACGGACATCATTTGTTGGCAGTACATAATTATTATTCATAAAGGAGAAGATAAGTCTTTTGCCTGATTTGGTAATCAAATAACCTGTCAGGTTATGATTGTTTGAAAGCGTTCCCGTTTTGGCAAATATGAATACATTATCTTCACTCTTGTATAAATTACGCAATGTTCCCGTTTTACCTCCCTGGGGAAGTAAATTGAATAAAAGTTCCTCATTATCAACCTTATCATAAATTTTCTCGCACAACTTCACCATATCCCGCGGAGTAAATAAATTCTGCCGTGATAATCCCGAGCCGTCAACCCATTGAGGTTTATCCGGGAGATCCGAGAGGTAATTAGTGGTGATGTAATCAATCACCGCAGAAGTTTTCATAGGTAAATCCTTTGCCGCCGCATAATTTAACAGCAAATGCTCGGCGATAAAATTATCACTTGGCAATAACATACGTCTAAAGACACTGTCTTTTGGAGTGCTGTAAATGATTTTGGTTTGTAAAGGTTTAGGGTAATGAATAATGCCCTGATAATTAGGCAGACTGGCTTTTAATAAACCACTTACCACATCATCCGTTATTTTAAACGGAATCTCCTGGTTATACGTTGCCGGAAACTCCAGGTTAGGCTGGTAAAAAACATTGCTGTAAATATCACGCCGTATAAAGTATGTATCCCTTTGATTAACACTGTCTGTGCTTAATTTAAACAAACCATCTCTTGAAAATGCAGGGGAACTGATCAGCATATTATTTTTAACCGACGTACGGATTACATTACCATAAACAGGAAGTTCAGAAATTTCGGGCTGGTAATATTCATTGTAATCATCATAAGACCATCCGGTGCCATAAAAATCTCCGGTATATCTTCCCTTTGCCCAATACAATTTCTTGCCACTGTTTTTAAGACGATCAAGCGTTCTATGCTGTAAAAAATCCGGATGCAAAAAAGTTGGGTCAGCCGTACCCCAAAAGATCAGCGAATCATTCCGTTCAATATATTCTAAACCCGCAAGCGAGTCTTTTAATAATTCCAGTCCGGCATAAAAAGTAAATAGTTTAGTGTTTGATGCAGGTGTAAAATAAGCCTTGCTTAAATGTTCCGCTATTACTTTACGCTTATCCAGATCATAAAGCATAAACCCGGTGAAATGTCTTTTTAATACTTCAGAGCGCTTAATTAGTTTAAGTATTTTCCTGGGGCGGATGGTTTTTGCTTCTACAGTTTGCAGGGTATTTAACAGAACAAGGGCAAGCAGGACTTGAAGTACTTTCATAAACTAAAAATAGAAAACTATTCTGCTAATATACAAGTGTGTTGCAAATGCTGGTTGATTACTTTAGTATTCACTTATGGTGATAAAACCAACTATAGGTAAATTAAAAGCCCACTCAACAGTAAGTCGTTGATTGGGCTTTAATTATTTTTGGTACTCTTTTATTCCAAAATAAGTTTTTGGGTACTTACTTTTTTACCCTTCGAACTTATCGTTACCAGGTACATACCGCGTGAATGAGTAGATAGGTCTAATTGATACTCTAAAGTATTTGCCTTTAGATATGTTTGGTAAATCATGCTTCCTGTCAAATCATATACTTCTATCACACCATCTTCAATACCATTAGTTCTGATGGTAGCTGTTCCTGTACTTGGATTTGGATAAATGATGAACCCTGGCTCTGGTGTTGTAAAGCCTTCTTCTTTGCCAGTAGCCTGTGCAGTTGCAGGAGTTAAATTCCTTAGAGCAGCAGTAGCTTCTGTAGAATTAGCTTCATTGCCTGCAAATGAGGGAACAGCAGCGCCACAACCGTCCAGTACCTGTGCTGTAAATACTCCTCCGGCAGTAGGTGCTGCCAAAAAGAAATCCGTACCAGCGGCTGGCATTAATAATACATAACCAGTTGTTGGGTTAGCATCTAATTTAACACTGGCTGTACTCAAAATAGTGGTTTGCCCTGATGATTTTATCCAAGTGCCTGATTGGGTAAGCGGTACAGAATAGTTAGCTGTAATTGTTACATCAGAAGGACAGGGAGCAATGCTAATGCCGGTAACGATCAGCGAAAAATTTTGAGCATTATTGGTTAAAGTCCCTTTATGGCTAACTGTAACCAGGTAAGAACCGGAGGCTCCGGCAACATCTGCCCTTTCATAAGGATCCACGATATTATCTCCTGTGCCACTGGTAGTAATTGATGTTAATTTATATGGAAAAGATGTTGTTCCGTTTTTAGTAATACGTATATCCAGATCATTAACTAATACTGGGGTGGTTAAATTAGGTGTACCATTAATATTTATTGCTCCTGCCGGGTCTGTCCAGGATATGGATGCCATCAGGGCATTTATTCCGTCAGCATTTACATTAAGGATATAGATTTCCCTCGCAGAAAGTGTTAATTCCTGTATAATGGTTTTAGTTCCATTTTCAGAAATTGTTTCCGCGGCCTTTTTGGCGTTGAGTAATCCCCAGCCAAAAACAACATCGGGTCCGGGAGTACCTGCATCATCAGCGGTATGAAGCACCAGGCCTTTTAAGGTAGCAGCTCGCATAAAATTACCGTTTAATGAGTTATAATGCTGCTGCAATAATGCGAGTGTGCCGGTAACATTCGGGCTTGACATAGAAGTCCCGCTAAGGTTTGCATACTGGGTATCATTAGTGTCAAAAGTAGAATATACACCGGTTCCATTACCTGTAATATCGGGTTTTATGCGCAGATCATCCGTAGGTCCCTGGCTGCTTGAGGTACTGATATTCACACTGATCAAAGCCCCGTTAGCTGCAATAATCGCATCCTGTGCATTAGCTACCAATAAATTATTTTTTGATGTGTTCCGGCCTGTTAATTTATCAAAATTGGGGTTTCCGTTTAAAGGAAGAGCATTAGCTGTATTATTGTTTCCATCATTTCCGGCAGATTTAACCATCAAATAATAGGGGGCATTAAACATCAGCTTATCCCAATCTCTTGAAACGCCAATATAGGCGCCAAACCACCAGTCAGGTACTTCATTCGATAAGTAGCCATAAGAATGATTAGACACTAGCATGCCATTTGCCGCCGCGGTTGTGGCTTCTGATAAATCATTATTCCATTCATAGGTTTTGACATTAGCCTGTGGAGCCATTCCTTTGGCAGCTGCTACCACCCCTGCCGCCGCAATGGTACCTGTAACGTGGGTAGAGTGATAACTATTATTATTAAGAACAGTAACACCATCTCCAATAGCTACCCTGCCGCCAAATTCCTGGTGGCTTGTACGAACCGGACCGGCATCCCAAACATGAGTAGTTATATTCTGACCATTTAAATTTAGTCCAAGGGAACCACCGGCATTTAGATGGTTTGTTCTGGTTGATTTTGCAGCAGTTACATTACTTATGGTATAGTAAATAGGTTTTCCATCTTCGGACACATCCATCAATTGGTCAAAGGAGCTATTCGGGTTGTATTTGAAAATCGGCCAGTTATTTTGCTGGGCAACCAGGTTGACCCTGGCATTCCGTTCTTCATCCATTTGCTTGTATTTTATACTTAATAATTGAAGTTCTTGCATGTTGGAGGCTTCCTGAATTTTCAGGATCTCTTCTTTTGTTTGTGCATTTGTCTGTATCATAAGAGCAAGTACAAGGCTTAGTATAAATAGTATCTTCTTCATCATAGCCTCCTATTGTTTAAAAGATGAACCAGTACCTATTTTCAATACCGCATTTTCCTTTTCAAGTTTTTCTATTTTTTTGCTCTGTAATTCACTTTTCTTATTAAGATCAATCATATATAAGGTGAGCTCTTCTATTTTTTCAAGAAGCTTGGCGTCCATTTTACCAAGGTCGACTCCGTCTTTTACCACTTCTGCCGCTGAAGGGACATTTGGCAGGTGTTTGTTCTTATTAATAAATTGCTCCACGTCTTCCAGTCTGGCTAATTTATATTCTTTTTCAAAAACGTGATCCGCCCAGTGAGCGCTGCTCTTTAAGGCTACTTTTACTTTTTCAGTCAATATGCCTTGTTCTACATAAAGTTTATAACCGGCGGGGGTAGTTAAAGAGCCTAATATGCAACTGCCAGCAATAAGTGCAGCATTATTACCCACACCTGCAAAGACCTGGGTTACATTAGCATCGCCCAATTGTATGGTATTGCTTGCAGTTACTGTTGCATTAGCCCCGATGACTGTTGCATTTGTTAAATTTTCTGATGCCACATTGGCATTATAGCCTAATGAGGTATTGTTACTTCCGGTTGTGTTAAAACCAAGTGCTCCATATCCGTTAGCTGTATTGTTGTTTCCGGTGGTATTGTTTTGAAGAGCTGTGTTACCAAGGGCGACATTGCTATTTCCTGTACTATTGTTAAGCAGGGAGGCATAACCATTGGCCATATTATTATATCCGGTAGTATTAGCCTGAAGCGCGGAAACGCCAATGCCCGTATTGGTATTCCCGGTAGTATTGGCATAAAGTGCATTGGTACCAATAGCCATATTATTATACCCGGTGGTATTAGAAAAAAGAGCTGAACCGCCATTAGCTGTATTGGAGCTTCCTGTAGTGTTGTTATAAAGAGCCTTATTTCCATTAGCTGTATTATTATTTCCGGTGGTATTACGGTAAAGCGCAGCATAGCCATTAGCTATATTATTATTTCCCTCAGTATTATAATGCAGGGCATAATAGCCGGCAGCGCTATTATTGTTTCCGGCAGTATTGGAGTAAAGCGCCTGGTAACCAATAGCCGTGTTGACTGTTCCTGTAGTATTGGCATTACCTGACTGATAGCCGTAAAAGGTATTGGCTTTAGAGGGGTCGGATTCTATTCTGCCTGCTTTTTGATTATTTACACGGATATTAAAGGGTATATTGTCTATGGTACCTATAAAGTTCGTTCCATCAACTGTGCTTGCGTTGCCGGCTAAAGTCCATCCGCTGCCGCCAGCTGCCGGAGTCTGCCAGGTAGCTACACCAGCTGCGTCAGAAGTGAGCACTTTGCCTGCGCCTAATGCGCCGCCTGTAATTTGAAGGCCACCTGCAATAAGTACAGCATTAATCCCTGTACCTGCAAAAATTTTAGTTACACTGGCATTACCTAATTGTATGGCATTGCTGGCTGTTACTTTAGCATTAGCCCCAATTACTGTTGCATTGGTTAGATCACCTGTGCTTACATTAGCATTACTACCTAAGCCAGTGTTATAACTTCCGGTAATGTTGGAAGAGAGTACATAAAAACCATTAGCAGTATTATTGTTTCCTATAGTGTTGTTATAAAGTGCCTGATTGCCATCAACTGTATTATTGTTTCCTGTGGTGTTGGAAAAAAGTGAATGAGTACCACTAGTTGTGTTATTATTTCCTATGCTGTTATTATAAAGCGCCTGCATACCATTAGCCGTATTAGCAGTTCCTGTAGTATTGTTATAAAGTGCAATAGTACCATTAGCCGTATTAGCAATTCCCGTAGTGTTGAAATAAAGTGTCTGGTAACCATTAGCAGCATTAGACGCACCTGTGGTATTGAAATAAAGCGACTGATAACCACTAGCCGTATTATGGCTCCCTGTAGTATTGGACGAAAGTACATACCGCCCAAAGGCAGAATTATAAGCGCCGGTATTAATAGGGATTGTATTAGCATTATACGATGCATTATTTTGAGCGCTTACCCCCAGGTTAAAGAAGAATAAGAGGCTCATGCTTAGCAGGAATTCTTTGCCTGCTTTTTTCCTCGCTACTGATAAAAAACAGTTTGAGTTTTTTTTGTAAGAGTGTTTCATGATTTTTTGTTTAATGTTAAGGGTTTATATTAATTGATAGTATTGAGTTGATTTGCTAAGTCCATTATAAATCTAAAACAGGTATCCGGTAATAAGTTAAAGCAGCTGGCTCATTATCTGCTTTTCCTGCTTGTTACGCGGATGTTAAAAATGATGCAATCAGTAGCGTCCCTAACCTCAATCCCGTTCTTGATTTTGCACTATTTTTTTTTAAAGGAATACTAACCGGCACCACATGGTGTATAAGAGCCTCCAACAGCTCAAATATATGCTGATAACGTATGTTAACCGGAGGCAGAAATGGAAAAAATACCAGGCAAAAATGGAAGAAATGCCGGGCAAAAATGCCTTATCTTTTACTTCTTATATGGCTCAGCGAAGAGCGGGAAATACATAAGTAACTTGCCAGGTACTCTAATTTTATTCTTGCTACAAGGTGAGGATATCGTTCTTTAAAATCAGATAACCTTTCTTCGGCAGATAATCGCATAGATCTTATCCTGGCATCATGAATAAGCAGATAGCACTCAGTAATTTTCAGGGCGAGATAAGCGGTTTCCGGAAATTGTTGATACAATGCATCAAGATCTTGTTTGCGGATAGAAATGACGGTTGAATTTTCTAAAAGCTGGATGCTTTCAATAGATTTTTTTTGGTCAATAAAACTAAAGCAGGGATATATAAAATCATTTTCAGCGGTAATTCGCGAAGTAATCTCCTGATCTTTCTCAAAATAAAAAGACCTGGTTAATCCTTTACATAAAAAAAATATTTTATCGGAAACCTGCCCCTCACCAAGTAAGAGTGTGCCTCCGGGTAGTCTTTGAACAGAAATAATTTCCTGGAATTCTTGTATAAAAAGAGGGGACAAAGGTGCAAGAGAATTTACGGTACGAATAAAGTGATCGATCATGGTTTTAAATTCGATTTTAGATTGTACTAATTTTGATTCTGAAGATTTAATAAATGCTAAAAAACCTACCCAATTTTCTAAACTATTAGATAGCTATTATAATGTCTTTTAATTTGACATTTCGAAACTTATTTCAGAATGAGGCATTCTGCGAGGCGGGAAAGTGTTTGAATTTTTGTGTACAGTTGTTTCATGATTCTACTGGTTTAAGGGTTAAGATTTACATTAATTATCGTAATGAGCCGGATACTAACCATAGGATAAATTTAATTTTTTTATTTAATAACAGAGATATAAAAACAAAGAAATCAAAGAAAATGCGTGGTCTTAATGATAAAACGCACTACTGCAATTTATAGCTTTTAATTGCCGCGATCTATGCAGAAAGTATAGCGTCAAATATTCCACCTGTGGTCGGTGTTATCACCGCACCACCGACTTTCATATATGTTCCATATAATGAGTTAACATTCTCCATTGATCTGCACCTGTAAAGTAATATGCCGCCGATGAATACAGGTAATCTTCGGGCAACACACATAAACCCGCTTTTACCGGGTTATGATGGATATAGTCCAGCTTCTGCTCCAAAACTATCCGCCTATTCATAGTTGCTTTAAAAGGCCTGCGTTCCCAAAATTCCCTGTCCCTTTGAGTGCTCTTATAATTAATAAGCTCCTCAGGGTAATTTGCTAAGAGGTTAAATTTGATCTGCTGCGCTGTATACTTTAAAAAATGCTGCTGTACGTTTTTACCCAGCCATTTCTCTTTTTTACACCATAACAAGTGAATATGGTTAGGCATAATAACAAATCCGTAGAGATCTATCCGTCCATCCTTTACCAGGTATTTTAAACTGTTGATGATTATTTCTTTATGCCTGCTGTCTGCCAGTAGATGCTGCCAATTAAGACATGTAGCGGTAAAGAATTCTATGCCGGTATACATAGTGCAAATTAGCAAAATTTAAAGTAAAAGCACGCTGGTAATGGTGCGGTGATAACACCGACCATAGGTAATACCTCAGAGCGCTTAATTAGTTTAATTATTTTCCTTGGCAAGCAGGACTTGAAGTACTTTCATGAACTAAGAATAGAAAACTATTCTGCTAATATACAAGTGTGTTGCAAATGCTAATTACTTTAATATTCTACCTATGGTAATAGCACAGGCCATAGGTGCTTCATGAATGGAAAACAAAACATACATTTGATAGATAGTATATTTTTTAAATTGAGTATACAAAAAGAATGACAATAGAACTTGTTAAACGTATTGTTTTTACTATAACGGGTATAGTAGTACTTGCTGCTGCTCTTATTCAGGCAAACTATGATTTAAAATTTATAAAAAAAGCGATTCCTGCGAAGGGTGAGGTAATCCGGCTAAATGCAGGTAAAGCCCACGTTGAAATCAGGTTTACTACTTATACAGGTAAAGTAATGGAATATCCGCAAAACGGCATGATTTATTGCGAACTGGGTGAAAAGGTAACTGTTTTATACGACCCTGAAAATCCAGATCATGTTCAGATGAATACATTTGGAGCAATATGGGGCTTACTGGTACCTCAAGTAATAATGGGCCTGTTTTTTACCTGGGCAGGCTTAACCCGGAACAGGAACAAAATAATTCAGATAACTTACTAAGCTTATATAACTCAAGTTGCTAGTTAGTGATTTTGTTAATTTGCAGAGCGAAAATAAACAGGAGAATTTTAATAAGAAACCCATTTAGAGTAACCGCATGGATAAATTTGGGGAATAGCTTTTTAATATCACTAATGGTAGTTTCTACTCTTTTTCTCATTTTTAATTTTTCCTGTGTTCGCTCTTTCGTGTCTTTCCTTTTGGAATTAGACTTACGTTGTATTTTTAACTTAATAGCTGCCTTTTCAAACCATCTATCTTCAATTTTATAATCCGTGTAAGCGCTATCGGCATAAACGCTGGATTCGGGCGCTAATCCCTGAACCATTTTTTCAAGTGAGCGGACATCAGCAACCTTTCCCGGGGTAAAACAAAAGGATACCGGGATTCCTGATCCGGTAGTTAATAATTGCACTTTTACGCCATAAAAATAGCGGCGCATACTCGCCGTAAAGCCCCGCCAATCCGGCCCTTTAACCAACTTACTTTGCAGGATACGGATATTATCACATATACTTACCGGAAAAGAACCTAAAATATAATGAAGCTCACAGCTCATGCTACTGAAATACTTGCCCACTTGCCTAAATAAAGTGTACAACAATCCCCCAATTTGATGTAATCTGCGATTAAACCTGCTCTTATCTAACATTTTTGGAATATAGTGATGGCTTTTCATAAAATGGATCGCATGAAATTGATTGCCACCAAAATAAAGCGCTGAAACGATAGCCGTAACTGCTATTTCACTATCACTAACGTTACGTCTAATATCTTCTTCATGGCCAATTCCTTTAAATAAATCATCTATTAAACAAAATATTCCTATAATTTTATCCCGGGTAAGCATCGATATGTTGATTTAGTTGTCCTAAACCAAATTTCCATATTTTAATGCTTACTCTTTAACCTTTTTTATCTAGCAACTTGAGTTATATAGTAATTTTTGCCTCTGATCTGTGTTAGCACCACTACCTTAACCCATAAAAAAAGCAGGCATCTTAAAATACCTGCTTTGGCATCTTATTCTATTTCTCACTCTCCCCTTGGAGAGGGCCGGGGGTAAGGCTTACCCATCCCTAAACAGTCAGTTTACCCTCTATCGAATCATCCATGGTTTTACCAATAATAGCCCCGGCAATCCTTTTCACAAAAGCTACAGCCGCACCATGTTTCGTATCCCAGTAATAACCCTTAACAGGCTCCACTTTGATCACAGAAATACGCGGGTCATCAATACCTTCAGTAAACCAGTCCTTTAGAACAGGCTCCCAAAGCTCCTTTATTTTTTCCTTGTCATCACTGATGATAGCCGGTCCGTAAACACTCAAGAAATCCGAATACTGCGATCCCTGGA
>JBASZP010000056.1:0-3670 GCA_049660965.1 Daejeonella sp.
AATCAATATTGTTACGCCTTAACCTAACCTACCAATATCAAACAAAGAATTAAATGGAAAAGATCAAATTGTTTATAATTATAAATGTAATTTCTATATTATTTAGTTGCAGTGGACAGCTAAAAAAAATATCAGAGAACAGAGGAACTATAGAAAAACTTTCACTTGATAATTTTAAAGAGATTCCAAATGAAATTGATGATTGCTCCTGTGCTTTTTCAGAGACAGTCGACCGTTTTAAAAAAGAGGAATACTTATTTGTTAGTGATTTGAATAGTATTGGTTTTCTATCTATCAATAATAAATTGATAAAATTAAGATTAATTTCAGCAGAACGTAGATCCGGCATCTTTGGAGACAATAATCACAAAGACATTTACAGCAATGAAAAATACAAAGTAACTGTTCATATCAAATATAAAAGAAGTGTGGGAGATGAAACTTGGTGGAATTATGGAACAATAACAATAAAGAGTAAAGACGGACAAAAGCTGACTAAAAAATTTGTAGGAGAGTGCGGGTGTTAGAGAAACATAATCATATTGTGTAAATTTGATTTATGCTAATACGAATCTATCCTGAAAACCCCAATGAAAAAAGCATTCAACAAGCAGTAGCTGTTTTAAAAAAGGGCGGATTAATTATTTACCCCACAGATACGGTTTATGGTTTGGGATGTGATATTACCAACCCGAAAGCAATTGAAAAGATCTGTAAGATCAGGGGGATTAAACCGGAAAAGGCTAATTTTTCATTTATCTGTTATGATCTCAGCCATATTTCTGATTATATTAAACCTATTGATACTGAAACATTCCGGCTATTAAAAAAAGCCTTACCCGGCCCTTTTACCTTTATATTTAATGCGAATAGCCAGGTACCAAAGTTATTGAGTTCAGCTAAAAAAACTGTTGGTATTCGTGTACCCGATAATACTATAGCCCGCAATATTGTTAAACTATTGGGTAATCCTGTTATTTCTACTTCCATTCATGATGAGGATGAAATTATAGAATACTCAACAGACCCTGAACTGATCCATGAAAAATATGAAGACCTGGTGGATTTAGTTATAGATGGTGGCTATGGCGATAATGAACCTTCAACAATAGTTGATTGTACCACCGGAAATTTTGAAATAATACGTCAAGGTAAGGGCAATTTGGAGCTTTATCTGTAAAAAGGGCTATTCTTACTAATCTTGTTTTCTGTAACGATTATTGTAATTAGGCACTGGTAGTTTTTGCCCACTGGGCTAATTCTCATACTTGCCAGGCACCCATTTAACGTTCCAACTACCCCTTCGAGCGTTCCAACCACACCTTCGAGCGTTCCAACTACCCCTTTGAGCGTTCCAACCACCTCTTTGAGCGCTCCAACTACCCCTTCGAGTGCTCTAACCAGAATGTAACTTCCTAAAATAATTTCGGAAAACTTTCAGGTTTGGCCTCATTCATCATTTCATAAACTTTTTCTACTACATCATCTACCGAAGGTTTGGTAAAATAATCCCCGTCAGAACCATAAGGCGGCCGGTGTGCTTTCGCAGTAAGCGTACAGGGCTGACCATCCAGATAAAAATACCCTTTTTGTGTTTCTAAAATTTGTTGCAAAATATAAGCAGAAGCACCGCCCGAAACATCTTCATCAACAATTAATAATTTATTGGTTTTTTTCAAAGATTGTGCACAAAGGTGTGATTCATCAAAAGGCAATAAGGTTTGGGGGTCAATAATCTCTACTGAAATCCCTAATTTCACTAATTCTTCTGCGGCTTCCTGAACTACCCGTAAAGTTGAACCATAAGAAACAATAGTTAGATCATTTCCTTCCTGTAATATCTCCGCTTTTCCTAATGGAATGGTAAAATCACCAATATTGGCCGGTAATTTTTCTTTCAGGCGATAGCCATTTAAACATTCTATAACCAGGGCAGGCTCATCGGCACGTAAAAGTGTATTATACAACCCTGCAGCACGGGTCATATCTCTTGGAACGCAAACATGAATTCCACGTAATGAATTTAAGATCATACCCATTGGTGAACCTGAATGCCAAATCCCTTCTAGACGATGTCCGCGTGTGCGAATAATAAGGGGTGCTTTTTGCCCGGCTTTGGTACGATAACTTAAAGTAGCCAGATCATCGCTTAGAATGTTTAAAGCATACAGTAAATAATCAATATACTGAATTTCAGCAATGGGTTTTAAACCCCGCATCGCTAAACCTATGCCCTGTCCTACAATGGTCATTTCACGAATACCTGTATCTGAAATACGTAAAGTGCCATATTTTTCCTGCAAACCGGCAAAACCCTGATTTACATCACCTATCTGACCAACATCTTCGCCAAAAGCAATAATTCGCGGATCGCGGGTAAAATTGGCATCAAAACAAGCATTAAGTACTTCACGACCGTCTATAAATTTGGCACTATCGTCATACTCTGCTTCAATTACCTCAATATTTGATGGTTTATCATTAGTTCCGGTAAATAATTTTGAATTAAACCGGTCATAATTACTTTCAAACTCACTGTTTAACCAATTAATCAAATTGGTTTTTTCCTCAGAGTTTTGATTGCGCAAAATCCTGATAACTTTTCTAACACTAGAAACCACATCCCTGCGTGAAGGATCAACTACGAGTTTTAAATTTTGAGTGATGTTTGCTATGCCATCACTTTTAATATCTTCAAGTAATTTTACGGCAGTTTCTGCTTCATTTTTAATACCTGCATTAAAATCTGCCCAGGCTTTTTTCAAACAATCACGTACATAAACTTTTGCTGTATCTTCAATTTCCATCAATTCTTCTTCCGATGCAATTGCTGATTCTATCATCCATTGACGCATTTGCACCATGCAATCATACTCCTGTTCCCAGCCTAAACGATCTTTAGATTTGTAACGTTCATGTGAACCAGAAGTTGAATGGCCCTGCGGCTGTGTCATTTCTATTACATGTATCATTACAGGTATATGCTGCTCTCTGCAAATTTGTATGGCTTTCTCATAGGTTTCGCATAAACCAGGATAATCCCATCCTTTTACTTTAAAAATTTCATAACCTTCGCCTTTCTCATCCCGTTGAAAACCTTTTAAAATCTCAGATATATCCTGTTTTGTGGTTTGATATTCTGAAGGGACAGAGATTCCATAAGCATCATCCCAAATAGAAACCGCCATTGGAATTTGTAAAACACCAGCAGCATTAACAGCTTCAAAAAATACCCCTTCGGAAGTGGAAGCATTCCCAATAGTGCCAAAAGCAACTTCGTTACCACTTAGAGAAAAATCAGTTGAATTGCTAAGTTCAGGGTTATTCCGATAAAGCTTTGAGGCATAAGCTAAACCTACCAAACGGGCCATTTGTCCGCCTGTTGGCGATATATCTGAAGAGCAATTTTTCATTGCCGTCAAATTTTTCCAGCTGCCATCTTCATTCAAGCTGCGTGTGGCAAAATGTGCATTCATTTGCCTTCCGGCGGAAGATGGATCAGCAGTTAAATCCGGATTAGCGTATAATTGAGCAAAAAATTCGCTGATGGTTAACATCCCGGAGGCAAACATAAAAGTCTGATCACGGTAATAGCCTGAGCGCCAGTCGCCGTTTTTAAATGCTTTGGCCATGGCTAACTGGGCAACTTCTTTACCATCGCCAAAAATTC
>JBASZP010000057.1:0-17981 GCA_049660965.1 Daejeonella sp.
AGGTAAACTTTGTGTTTTCATCCAGTTGTACCGTTTATGGTCAGCCCGATCAATTGCCTGTAACAGAAGAAGCCCCGGTTAAAAAAGCAGGATCGCCTTATGGGAATACCAAACAGGTTGCAGAAGAAATTTTGCAGGAAACCGCTCATACGCAGGGGAACTTAAAAGTAATTGCATTAAGATATTTCAACCCGGTCGGGGCGCATTCATCTGCGCTGATAGGCGAGTTACCCTTGGGTGTTCCCCAGAACTTAGTTCCCTTTATCACCCGGGCGGCTATTGGTAAGCACCGGAAAATTATAGTTCACGGGAATAATTACCATACACCCGATGGAACGTGTATTCGCGATTATATTCATGTAGCCGATCTGGCGAAAGCACATGTTGCCGCTTTAAAACTCATGGAAAATAAAATAAAACCGGCTCCCTATCTGGTTTATAATATTGGTACAGGTAAAGGAAGTTCAGTTTTAGAAGTAATTAATACTTTTGAAAACGTTACAGGTGTAAAATTGAATTACGGTATCGGTCCCCGAAGAAATGGCGATATTGAACAGGTTTATGGTAATGTAGCTAAGGCGGAAAAAGAATTAGGCTGGAAAGCGGAATTAGATTTGAATGAAATGATGCGTTCTGCCTGGGAATGGGAGAAATATATTAATGAAAATCCTTTTTAAAAAATAGAGATGTTAATTGACCAGGATAAAGAACTGAAACAAGCTGTTTTAAACCTTCCCGTTATGGAAAAGGATAAGCTATTGCTAAAACTCATTAGTAAAGATCTTGTTTTACTGAACCAGCTGCGTCATCAATTGCTGGATGGCAGCGAAAGTCTGGATGAAAAGCGTGAACTGGTCACCAAAGATATTGATCATAACTTTGACCGCATAAAAAACCTGATGAAGAATTGGCCCGAATTTCTTACCCCCGGCCAGCTGATGATGGAATTACGTTTTATGAGCGGAATGGTCAACGAACATGTGTTAATTACAAAAGATAAATTTGGCGATATAGAACTAAGAACATATATCCTGCAAAAGACCTATGAGTTGGCGCCCGAGCTGTTAAAAGAAGTGAATCAAAAAAATAGAAAACTTTCCATGTACCTGGCGGCAAGAGTTAAATACATCCTTCAGAAATATAATAGCCTGCATGAAGATTATCAATATGATCTGAAAGATAAACTTAACCCGGTATTGGTTTGCATACATCAGTCTTCAGCAGCTATATTTGCCCATGAGCTTTTATTACCAAAAGAAGTTTAATACACTATTAAGGGCTTTAAACCATAGGGAAATATGAAAACTACACTTATTCTTTTATCTTTTTTGTTATTTGGTACTCATACTACTGATCCGTTCTATACAGCAGTTAAAAGCCTGGAAAAAATAAATTACTTTATTAAGATTGACAGGTATTGTAAAAATGCTGATTATACTAAAAAGTTCTGCACAGAAAAACCAGAGAATAATTGCTTTGTGCAACTGGCTAAAGAAAAAGAACAGGCAATTGATACTTCGAAAATTATCAGCATCAGGCGTTTCTTTGTAAAATCCACCAAAGATTATGGAGGAAAAACATTTCCAAGAGCAGACATCCTTGAGTGGCAATGCACATCTGTTAAGGATGCCGAAGAAATAGAGCAGGGCCTGAAAAAGCTATCTGATAAATATTCTCAGTATGGCGAGATTTGCGAGAATAAATCTTATGCAACATCATGGCGTAAGAATGATAAACTGTACTTTATAATCACCGGCGGACAGTATATGAGCAACGAACTACCCAAACTTGAAAAGCAGTTAAAGAGTAAATTATAGAAATGTAAATGTTGGTTTATATGCCATGAGAAAAATTAGTGTAATACTATTTCTTGCAATTATATCATCATGCACCAGCCGTGAATATAATAACAATGATCCATTCTATTTAGCTGTTAAAAGCCTGGAAAAGATTAATTATTTTATTAAAGACGTTCACAATTGTGAAAATATTAACCCCAAAACAAACGGCTGTATAGAAAAACCACGGGAGGATGACTGTTTTGTAAACCTCGCCCAACTCGCCAAAATTAATACTTCAGGACTTGTTGAAATCAACCATTTCTTTGTAAAATCCACTAAAGATTTTGGAGATTACAAATTTCCAAGGGCAGATATCAGAGAGTGGAGATGTGAATCCGTTCAGGATGCTAAAGAAATAGAAAAAATATTTGAAAAATCAGTGATGGGAGGGCATATGCTTGATTGTGCTAATATGTCTTCAATGGCATGGTGGCGTAAAAATGACAAGCTTTACGTTATTACTATCGGCGGGCATTATATGTTGAATGAACTACCCAAACTTGAAAAGCAGTTAAAGAGTAAATTATAAAAAAGCGACTTACACAAATGAAAAAAATACTCATTACCGGCGGGGCCGGCTTTATCGGTTCACATGTGGTGAGACGTTTTGTAAACACTTATCCAAATTACGAAATCGTTAACCTGGACAAACTCACTTACGCGGGTAACCTGTTAAACTTAAAAGATGTTGAAGATAAGCCTAACTATCGTTTTGTAAAAGGCGATATTGTTGATGCAGATTTTATTAATGATCTTTTTGAAAGGGAAAACTTCGATGCCGTTATTCACCTCGCGGCTGAATCTCATGTGGACCGCTCTATAAGCAGTCCGCTGGATTTTGTAATGACCAATATTGTAGGTACCGTAAATTTGTTAAACGCCGCCCGTAAATACTGGAAAGATCATGACCAGGCCAAACGCTTTTACCATGTTTCTACCGATGAAGTTTATGGTACTTTAGGAGAGGAAGGAATGTTTACCGAAAAAACAGCCTATGATCCGCATAGTCCGTATTCGGCTTCAAAAGCAAGTTCAGACCATTTTGTAAGAGCTTATTATGATACCTACGGCCTGGATGTGGTGATTTCAAACTGCTCAAACAATTATGGTTCTTATCATTTCCCCGAGAAATTAATTCCTTTGGCCATCAATAACATCAAAAATAATAACCCTATTCCCGTTTACGGAAAAGGAGAAAACATTCGCGACTGGCTTTGGGTTGAAGACCATGCCCGTGCCATTGATGTTATTTTCCACCAGGCTAAATCAGGTTCAACCTATAATGTGGGCGGGCATAACGAGTGGAAAAACATTGATTTAATTTACCTGCTTTGTAAAATTATGGACGAAAAACTGGGCCGTGAATCGGGAACTTCCGCCAAACTGATCTCTTTTGTAACAGACCGTGCGGGACATGATCTGCGTTATGCCATTGATTCGACCAAACTGCAAAATGAATTAGGCTGGACACCAAGCTTACAATTTGAAGAAGGCCTGGATAAAACGGTAGAATGGTATCTAAGTAATGAAGAATGGCTGAATGGTGTCACATCCGGCAATTATCAATCTTATTATAGTGAACAATACGCGGATCGTTAATATTCTCTTTTAGCTGCTGGTGGGTGGAAAGCAGTTATAAAAGATTTTAATTTAAAGATTTGTATAAAAAAAATGCCCCAATTAAAACCAGTTTTAATTGAGGACATTAAAATACTCTATTAGTTTTTATTACTGTTTTGTTGCTGTCCAGGTTGCAATTGCATCATTACTTCCATTCTGAATTACTCTTCCTTCGATTAATTTTTTATTATTGTCGCTAAATTTTGCTGTAAAAGTAACGGGCTCACCCATTGTACTTTTTACAGTAAAAACATTTTTAACTACGGTATATTCACTGGAAAAGTTAAGTGTTTCAGAACCATCATCCTCAATTTGATACCAATCTATTTTATGATCGGGTTTAATAATAAAAGAGAAGAGATAAGAATTTCCATCCTGAACATAGCTGCCTGTCCATTTCGCTTCAATGCTTATTGAAGAAGAGCTGTCTTGCTTACAGGCAGTAAAAGTTATTGCTAATATCATAGCAATAGTTAGTAGTTTTAATATTTTCATTGTTTTAATTGTTAATAATAAGATTTTGCTATCGGTTACAAATATAATGCCTAAAGGTTATGTTCCTTAATTTATAATAAGGTATTGCATCATTTCTGTATGGGAATATACCATTTCCGGGTGGTCCGCACCATTTCTTGATGGGATTTTACCGTTTCCGGGTGGTCCGCACCATTTCTTGATGGGGTTTTACCGTTTCCGGATGGTCCGCACCATTTCTTGATGGGATTTTACCGTTTCCGGGTGGTCCGCACCATTTCTGTGTGGGATTTTACCATTTCTTGATGGGATTATACCGTTTCCGGGTGGTCCGCACCATTTCTGCGTGGGATTATACCATTTCTGTATGGAATTATGCCATTTCTGTGTGGTCCCTTGCCATTTCCGGGCGGCAGAACCTACTCAGAAGGAATTTACTCGTATCTCAGCGATTCCACCGGGTCTAATTTAGAAGCTTTTACGGCAGGGTATAGCCCGGAAATAAGCCCGACGCCAATACATAAGCTTAATCCTAAAACGGTCCAGCCCCAGGGCATAAGAAAGGAACCGCCCATGACTAAGGATAGGAGGTTCCCGATTAAAATTCCGAAGAAAACACCAGTTATACCGCCCATTAAGCAAATAACGGTGGCTTCCATTAAAAACTGCCGCCTGATCACTTGCGGGGTAGCGCCAATAGCTTTACGGATCCCTATTTCGCGGGTACGCTCGGTAACTGAAACGATCATGATGTTCATTAAGGCGATAGCGGCCCCTATCAGAGTAATGGCGCCAATGGCTATACCGCCAATGCGTACAAATTTTAAATTATCTACCAGGGTTTGGGCAATAGCGTCGCTTTTAGAGATCTCAAAATTATCTTCATCGCCTGTGTTTAAACCCCGTACATTTCTAAACAAACCTGTTGCTTCGCCAATAGCGGATTCTAACTGGGTAGGGTCATTGGCCATTACAGAAATGGTGTATGAGGGGTTTTTAATGGTCATGATCTGCCTCGCCTTTAAAAGCGGGATGACACACATTTTATCGCCCCCAAAACCCACACTGGAGCCTTTGGGGGCAAATACGCCAATTATTCTGAATTTATTACTTCCAATACTAATCAGCCTGTTTACCGGGTCGGTACCCTTAAATAATTTGGTTTTTATCTCATCCCCAATAATAACCACACTGGTGCCGTACTCTAATTCCGCCTGCGAAAAATTCCTCCCTGATGCTAATTTATAACCGCCTGTTAACAGGTAATTATCATCCGCACCCAAAACGGAGATATTGGGATTGGTTTTTTCATTGCCGTATTTTACAGTTCCGCCAAATGAGGCGAATGTATTTACAGATACAATGGCGGGGTAAGTGAAAGAACTTTTAAACTCCGTGGCTTCCTGGAAGGTAATGGCTTTAAACCGCTTGGGCTTTTTTCCGCCTCCGCCAATACGAATACCAATACCCCGGTTACGAATGGTAAATGAGTTGGCGCCCATACTGGAAAATGTATTATTTAATGAGCTTTCAATAGCATCAATGGAGGTTAAAATTCCTACCAGGGCCGTTAAACCGATAGCAATGATGATGGCTGTTAAAAATGTACGCAGCTTATTGCTTTTTACAGATTGCAAAGCCAGCTTTACATTTTCAGAATAACTCATTGTTGTTGCCATAGTTTAACTATAAAAATTCCTGCGGGTTTGACGGCAGGAATTAGTGGAATGTTACAAAATATAATAGAGCTTACTTATAAATATCTTTTCTGTGACCGACGGCAATTATATCTATAATTAGATTAGAATCGATAATATCATAAATTATGCGGTAATTCCCTTGCCGAATTCTGTAACCGGAGCGATCCTTTAATTTTATAAAGCCCACTGGTCTTGGATTATTAGCCAGATCAAAAATTACTTTAATTAGTCTATTGGCAACATCAGTAGTAAGTTTATCTAATTGTTTTTGAGCAGTTTTAGAAATTGTAATATGGTATTTATGCATTCTTCTTTTGACGTTGTTGAACATAAACTTCAAAAGGGATACTTTCCTCTTTTCGGGCTTTTACCTCATCATATAGGCGGATATCTTCTAACTCTTCCAGCTCATCAAGTAGCTTTTGGTATTCTTTTATGGGAAGAATAACAGCTTTTTTATTGCCTTTCTCATCAATGATAAATTGAGTTTCCATATTTCTGAATTAATTACTTTAAACCGAAAACGAAGTTCCGCAGCCACAGGTGCTGCTTGCATTGGGGTTGCTAAAGGTAAACCCTCTTGCATTAAGGCCGTCCTGGAAATCAACTTCCATCCCAACCAGATACAATCCGTGTGCTTTGTGCATGTAAACTTTAATATCATCAATAACATACTCCTGGTCGCCTTCTTTTTTCTGGTCGAAGCCTAAAATATAGTTCATTCCGGCGCAACCGCCCCCCTCAACACCCAGGCGTAAACCATAATCCTCACCCAGCTCCTGTTGGGAAATTAGTTTCTTTATCTCTTTTTTAGCTCCCTCGGTTAACGTAACGGGCGCTATAGCTGTAGCAATATCTGTACTCATAATTCTTTTAAAATTGATGTACAAATATACTTGAAATTGTTCACTTTTGTTAAATATGATGGCATTGTGGCCATTGACTAACAATTATGCACTTATGGATCCAAACTACCCTTTAGATGTTTTAAAAGATATACTTGGCGGTGTTAAATATATACTGGCTGGCCTTGCAATATTTTTTACGGGATGGTTTTTCGTCAGGAAATATATGGATGAAACCTTAAATTTTAAAGCCCGCGAGTTCCGTAAAGCAAGTTTAGCCCATACCTTACCGCTAAGGTTACAGGCCTACGAGCGGATCACGCTTTTTTTAGAACGCCTTAATCCTTCCAATATGCTGTTGCGTTTATATGTACCCGGGATGAGTGCGGCGGAAATGCAGAACATGATCTTATCAGATATCCGCTCGGAATACCAGCATAATATTACCCAGCAAATTTATGTAAGTACTACCGCCTGGGCTGTTGTTAAAAAAATTAAGGAAGATACTATTACCATGGTGAACAGCGCTGTTAATGCTTTGCCGGAAAATGCTTCGGCGGCAGATCTGAACAAATCAATTTTAATTCACCTTGCAAAACTGGAAACAGAAAACCCTTATGATGTTGCACTAAATATTGTGAAACGGGATATCCAGCAATTATTTTAAAAGTAATGAGCGAAAAGAAATTTACAACCACATCGGGTATAAAAATTAAAGAAGTTTATACCGAGGCAAAACAACTGGAATTGCCTGGTGAGTTTCCTTTTACACGCGGTATTCAAAAAGATATGTACCGTGGCCGGATGTGGACTATGCGCCAGTACGCAGGTTTTTCAACCGCCGAAGAATCCAATAAACGTTATCATTATCTGCTGGCACAGGGCACCACGGGTTTATCGGTTGCTTTTGATCTTCCCACACAAATAGGTTATGATTCAGATCATCCCATGTCCGAAGGCGAAGTTGGCAAAGTTGGGGTAGCTATTGATTCATTAAAAGATATTGAGATACTTTTTGATGGAATAGATCTGCAAAAGGTAACCAGTTCCATGACCATTAATGCAACCGCACCCATTTTACTGGCTATGTACATTGCCCTGGCTAAAAAACAAGGCGCAGATTTGAAACAGATATCAGGAACCATACAGAATGATATATTAAAAGAGTATGCCGCCCGCGGAACATATATTTATCCGCCGAAATCTTCTATGCGTTTAATTACTGATGTATTTGAATATTGCAGTAAAGAATTACCTAAATGGAATACTATTTCCATTTCCGGATACCATATTCGTGAGGCAGGCTCAACAGCGGTACAGGAGCTGGCATTTACATTGGCTAATGGAAAAGCGTACTTGCAGGCAGCAATAGCAAAAGGTTTAGATATTAACGTATTCGCCAGGCGATTATCTTTCTTTTTCAACTGCCATAATAATTTCTTTGAAGAAATAGCCAAATTCAGGGCAGCCCGGCGTATGTGGGCTAAAATAAGCAAAGATTTAGGTGCAACAGATCCGGCGGCCCAGAAACTACGTTTCCATACGCAGACCGGCGGATCAACATTAACTGCGCAACAACCTTTAAATAATGTAATACGCGTAACTAATGAGGCTATGGCCGCTGTTTTGGGCGGTACACAATCTTTACATACCAATGGTTATGATGAAGCTTTATCATTACCCACGGAAGCTGCCGCTAAAATAGCTTTGCGTACCCAACAGATCATTGCTTTTGAAAGCGGGGTTACTGATACGGTTGACCCTTTGGCAGGATCATATTTTGTAGAAGCCTTAACAGATGAAATTGAGGCCGCCGCCTGGAAATATATTGAAACTATTGATGCGATGGGTGGATCGGTTAATGCTATTGAAGCGGGTTTTATTCAGAATGAAATTGCTAATGCTGCTTATGAATACCAAAAAGACCTGGAAAATGGCGAACGTATTTTAGTGGGAGTAAATCAATTTGCTGAAAGTGAAGGTGTGCAACCGGAAGTATTTCGTGTGGATGATTCTATCCGCAAACTTCAAACAGATAGACTAATCAAATTAAAAGCAGAGCGTAATGCAAATGAAGTAAAAACTGCTTTGGAGCAATTGGCCCGATCAGCAAAAGACGGAAGCAATACCATGCCCTATATTTTAAAAGCCGTAGAAGCTTACGCCACTTTAGGTGAAATTGCGGATACATTTAGGAATGAGTTTGGTGAATATTAAGAATAATTCTCCTAAAATAAGTTTGCATAAAAATGTCGTGCCAGGATATACAAAGTATGTCTTTATTCTCTTAGTGACTATTGTTTAAAATCCACAAAAAATACTTTACTTTTTTATGTCACAAATCAGGGTGAGGGAATATTAATACTGTAAATTTTTAAATAGATTTGCTTGCATAATGCTCAACTCTAAACACACCATTAAAAAAGCAGCGCTTGCTTTAGCATTTGGCCTTTATTCTCTTATTTTTTTAAGTGCCTGCAGTCCTAAATTACAATTAAGGAGTACCGAAAAAAATTTATATCCCATTACTCAAGATCAGCCTAAAGATTCGGCAATGCTGGCCTTTTATAAACCGTATAAAATGCGGTTAGACTCGCAGATGAATAACGTCATCGCAGTTTCAGCCATTGAGATTGTAAAAGCCCGGCCGGAAGGTCCTTTAAATAATCTCATGGCCGATGCCATGTATGAAACGGGGAAACTTAAAAATATTCAGTTTGATGTGGCTTATACTAATTACGGAGGTTTACGCATCCCCTTACCTAAAGGCAATATTCAGTTATATAAAGTATATGAACTGATGCCTTTTGAAAATCTGCTGACCACAGTTAAATTTAGTGGGGCTGATATGCAAAGTTTTTTCAACTATATCGCCGAAGGTGGGGGTGATCCAATTTCCGGCGCTCGCTTTAAAATTAAAGACAAAAAAGCAACAGATATAGTTATTAATGGTAAACCTCTTGACATTACTAAAGAATACACGCTTCTTACATCAGATTATATGGCTAATGGTGGTGACGGAGGCGCTATTTTCTCTAAAGCAACCAATAGAAAAGAATATAATGTAAAACTAAGGGATGCATTACTGATCTATTTGCAACAACAAACTAAGGCCGGAAAAATTATAAACCCAGCAAACGATGGCAGAATCACAGTTGAATAGGCGGAGTTTCCTAAAAAATACCGTAGCCGGAGCGGCATTACTGGCTCTTGGAATTAAATCAGACAGTACATTTGCAAAAGATGATCTGGTTAAACTGACCATTCTTCATACTAATGATGTGCATAGCCGCATTGATCCTTTCCCAATGGATGGAACGCGTAACCAGGGATTGGGTGGAGTTGCTGCCCGCTCTGCATTAATAAACAAGATCCGTCAGGAAGAAAAAAATGTAATGCTGCTGGATGCGGGAGATATTTTTCAGGGAACACCTTATTTTAATTTTTATGGCGGAGAACTTGAAATTAAAATGATGAGCATGATGGGCTATGATGCCGGAATTATGGGTAATCATGATTTTGATAATGGCCTGGAAGGATTTGACAAGCAATTACCTCATGCAAATTTCCCCATATTAAATGCGAACTACGATTTTACAGACACGCTGTTAAATAAAAAAACACAGCCATACAAAATATTTAAGAAAGACGGATTAAAGATAGGTGTGTTTGGTCTGGGAATAGAACTTACAGGTCTGGTAAATAAACAGCAATATGGAAACACTATATATCTTGATCCGATAGCTAAAGCATTGGAAATGGAAAATTACCTAAAAAACGATTTAAAGTGCGATGTAATCATTTGTCTTTCACATTTAGGATATAAATACAATGACAAAAAAGTATCGGATATGGTATTGGCGCAAAACACTAATTATATAGATCTGATCATTGGAGGACACACGCACACTTTTCTTCAAAAACCAGACTCTATTCGTAATTTAATGGGTAAAGAAACACTCATCAATCAGGTAGGGTTTGCCGGGATTAATTTAGGCAGAATTGATTTCATTTTTGAACGTTCAAACAGTAAAAAAATAAGTTATTCTTCTGATCTTCATGAAGTTAAAAGTATTTTTAAAATTTAGTTTATAAAACAGATTTTTTTGTCAATATTCGATGTTCCAAAGAGTCACAAACATTTCTCACGGCATTAATTGTAAATCAGATAATTAGTAAAATTACATGGAAAGAACTTGTACATATGTATGGAATGACTGCCTCCAGATTATAAAGGATAACATCCCGGCACAGAGTTTTAAAACCTGGTTCGAGCCCATTAAAGCCTTACGTCTGGAAAGCAATGTATTAACCATACAAGTACCAAGTTTATTCTTTTATGAATGGCTGGAAGAACATTATGTAGGACTGCTTCGCAAAACAGTAAAAAAACAATTAGGAGAAGATGGAAGATTAGAATATAACATTGTTGTAGAAAAATCATCCAGCAATAAACCCTATACAACCAATATACCATCTAACGGAAACGGAGCTGAAGGTAAAAACCAGTTAATGCCAATGCCAGTGTCTTTAAACAAAGACATTAAAAACCCTTTTGTAATACCAGGATTAAAAAAACTACAGGTAGACCCGCAATTAAACCAGAACTATACCTTTGAAAATTTTATTGAAGGAGATTGTAATCGTTTAGCCCGTTCTGCTGGTTATGCTGTTGCTGATAAACCCGGAGGTACTTCATTTAATCCACTAATGATCTATGGCGGTGTAGGACTGGGTAAAACACATTTGGCACAGGCAATTGGTAATGAAATAAAACGTAAATTAACTGATAAACTGGTTCTGTATGTATCATGCGAAAAGTTTACCCAGCAGTTTGTAGATGCACTAAAAAATAATAATATCAATGATTTTGTGAATTTTTACCAGGCTATGGATGTACTCATTATGGATGATGTACATAACTTTGCAGGTAAAGAAAAAACACAGGATATTTTCTTCCATATTTTTAATCATTTACACCAGTCCGGTAAACAACTCATTATTACATCAGATAAATCTCCAAAAGATCTGTCCGGTTTAGAAGAACGTTTACTCTCCAGGTTTAAGTGGGGACTCTCTGCCGATCTTCAAATCCCTGATCTGGAAACACGTATGGCCATCCTGAAAAAGAAAATGTATTCTGACGGGATTGAATTACCAGGCGAAGTGATTGAATATGTTGCCCACAACATTGATAATAATGTACGCGAATTGGAAGGTGCAATGGTTTCTCTATTGGCCCAGTCAACCTTAAATAAAAAAGAAATTGACCTGAATTTAGCTAAATCCATGCTGAAGAATTTTATCAAAAACTCTTCTAAGGAGATTTCTATGGAATACATTCAAAAGTTAGTTTGTGAGTATTTTGAAGTTCCGGTTGAAATTGTAAAATCTAAAACCCGTAAACGCGAAATAGTACAGGCACGTCAAATATCCATGTACCTGTCAAAAATCCATACCAAAACATCTCTTAAATCTATCGGAGCTTTCTTTGGCGGCAGGGATCACTCCACTGTAATTTACGCCTGCCAGACAGTAGACGATTTGATTGATACTGATAAGAAATTCAAAGCCTACGTTGCTGATATCCAGAAAAAATTGAAAATGAGTTAGAAAATGCTAAATAATTATTTTATTTTTGAATTCACTAATTCCTTTAAAAATGAAAAATCAAAGTACGCAACAATTTACCTCAGCCCAGGTAAATAAATCAGTTCATCTTAAACTAGTCTTTTTAATTTTATTTGTATGCCTGATAATAAGCGCCTGCAAAAAAGATAAGCCATCAGGTTCTATAGCAAACTCTAAAGAATCGGTTATGATTAATGGGATTTCTTATCCGGTTATTACTATTGGTAATCAAAAGTGGACCACTAAAAATTATAATGGTGCAGGAGGTATTGACGATCAAGCTGTTAATAATCCTAATTATGGTAAAATTTATACTCAATCTGAAGCTATTATTGCAAGTCAATCATTAACTGACGGCTGGCGATTGCCTACTGTACAGGACTATAAAACTTTGCTTTTACATGAAGGTGGATCGGAAATACAATCACCTTTTTTTGCTCTTATTGGTGGTGAAAGTGCAAGAAAATTTCGATCTACAACAGGTTGGGTAAATGTACAAGGTACCAATCTAAATGGGTTTAATGCATACCCTATAGGTAAAAGTTATAGTGCAGATGCAGATCATTTTTCAACTTTCTGGACAGCAACTTTAAGCGGTAGTGAAGGTAGTTACTTCAAGCTGCAAGAGCCATATAAACAAAGTAAAGAGCCATATGGAGAAAATGTTGAAGGTGGTACAATTTACTTTGCTCCCTTAAGTTTGAAATGTTATGTTCGTTTTGTGAAAGATATTAAATAATACATATCTCTAAATAACTACGTAATTATTTTCTTCTCAAGCATAAAAATCCCGTTACGTAAATATTTGGTAACGGGATTTTCTATATATTCATGCCATGAAAAAATATCTTTTACTAATATTCTTTGGTTTCATGCTACAAATTGTATCAGCTCAAACCTCTAACAAGGAAGAAGAATCCATTAAAAAAGTAATTAATACTATGTTTGATGGAATGTGCAAAGGGGACAGCTCAATGGTTAGCTCTGTCTTTAATGATAAAATGGTATTACAAACCATAGTAAATCGTGAAGGGAAGGTACAGGTACGTTCAGAAGAGCCAGCCGGTTTTTTGAAAGCAGTAGGCACACCACATCAAAATGTTTGGGATGAGCGGATTACATTTGATCAGATATTAATTGATGGTAATTTAGCCAGTGTATGGACAAAATATAAATTTTATGCAGGTAATAAATTCAGTCATTGTGGTGTTAACTCCTTCCAGCTGGTAAAAGGCAAAGAAGGATGGAAAACTGTTTACCTGATAGATACCAGGCGAAAAGATAATTGTGATTAGTTTAGAATATCTTAATCTAATTCTTTTGAATTAAAATTTACCAGCTTCCGCTTGCACCCCCGCCACCGGTTGACCCGCCGCCAAATCCGCCAAACCCTCCGCCACCGGAAAAACCGCCAAAATCATGATCATTACCTAATTGAGATGCGCCAAATAACCAAAATGCACTGGTAGCACCTCTGCTATTAATAATCTGACTTCCGCCTCCGCCTTTTCTCCCAATAATAATAAAAATGATCATAATAAAGAGAAAAACAAATCCTATAACAGTAAAACCATTCAGCCCTTCCTCAGAAGATTCGTTCTTATATTCTCCTTTAGTATAAGCTATAATGGCGTTGGTTCCTGCATTGATCCCAGCATAATAATTGCCCAGTTTAAAACCAGGCTTTATTTCATTTTCTATAATCCGTTTTGCAATGGCATCAGGCAAAACACCCTCTACACCATAGCCTGTTCTGATGGTTACCTTACGATCACCCAATGATACAAGAAGCAATATCCCATTATTATTTTTAGAACCTCCAATACCCCATTTTTCAAAAAGTCCGATAGCATAATCAGCAATTTCATAACCTTCTAAAGATGGAATAAGTACAACCGCAATTTGGGTAGAGGTAGAATCATCAAAAGCAACTAATTTTTTCTCAAGCAGTTTTATCTCATCCGCGGAAAGCGTATTAGTGTAATCATTAACCAGTTTACCGGGTTTCTCCGGAAAAGTTTGAGAAAAACCAACAGAAAAACTAATTAATAATATAACAACAGATAACAGAATAGATTTAAAATTCATTTGTTGATTACCCCGGTAATTTTTTGTGTAAAACGGTTTATTCACCATCCATAAATGAAACATCATTAGGAAGCTCATTGATATCCCCATCAAGAGAAGGAAAGAAAGTTTTTAGCTGTTCTCCCGCCAAACCTATCCCTGCAATAATCCCCTCAGCCAATTGACCTTTTTTAAAGTGAGATAACATCACATCTTTCGTACTATCCCAAAAATTTTGTGGCACTACGCGGTTTATTCCACTATCTCCAATGATCGCAAACCGATGATCCTGTTCAGCAATGTAAATTAAAACACCATTATGCTGTGCAGTTCCATCCATTCCTAATTTTTTAAAATAATTCGCCGCACGGTCTAAAACAGGTTCACTACAGGTTTTTTCAATACAAATCCGTATCTCGCCCGATGTAAATCTTTCCGCAGCTTCAACAGCATTCCGGATGAGCGCCTGTTCATGTTCACTTAAAATGGCCATTTCAATTCCAATAGTATTTGATTATTTCTTTTAAACCGATCTGAACCTGATTAGAACTCTACTTTAGGTGCTTTATTTGCACCCGCATCAGCCTGGAAATAACCTTTTTTCTCAAAACCAAACATAGAAGCAAACAAGTTATTAGGAAAAGTGCGAATCTTAGAATTATATTGTTGGGTAACAGTATTAAATTTTTGACGTTCAACAGTTATCCTGTTCTCAGTTCCTTCAATTTGAGCCTGAAGCTCTAAAAAGTTTTGGTTTGCCTTTAATTCAGGATAATTTTCAGTAATCATCATCAGCCTTCCTAAAGCAGTACTCAATTCACCTTGTGCCGCCTGGTATTTAGCCAGCGTTTCAGGAGTCAGTTTAGTCGGGTCAACTTGTATAGATGAGGCTTTTGCACGCGCTTCAGTAACTTTAGTTAATGTTTCTTTTTCAAAATTCGCCGCCCCTTTAACAGATGCCACCAAATTGGGGATCAAATCAGCCCGGCGCTGATATACATTATCAACCTGGGCCCACTGCGATTGAACCTGTTCATCTAATTGAACCATGCTATTATAACCGCATGAACTTAATGAAAGCAATGCGGAAAACCCGATAACGGTATAAAATACTCTTCTCATAATTGTTGATTTTAACTTTTTTCTAAATCTACATCTTATGATTCAATTTTCATACCCTTGTTACAAAACCTCTTATTTAATATAAAAACTCAACAATTTATGCCATTATGGCAATGCTATAATATAATTCATTTTTTGTTTTTGGAGACAATTACTTTAAACAACAGAAAAGAAGAAGGCTAAAACTTTATATTTCATAACAACAAATCTTTCCAGGATATGTAAAATCCCTTTAATTGGTGCCGTCCTCTGCTAAAAAGTATTTTATACCTTTATAAAATCCGGAGTGTGGAAATTTTGCTGAAAAGCACATGAAGTAATTTCACTCCTGCGGAAACTTGAGTCACACTGACGGAAGCAGATTTCATGTCGGCGGAAACTTTAGTTTAGGTGTGGAAACTTCATTTTAACCTGCGGAATAATAAAACGTATAATACCAATTATTCATGTTTCAATATACCAAATTCTCATAAAACAGAGGAATTTAGAATGTCTCCAATACCATTAACTAAAAATCTGGTAAAACTATGATTACAGAACTTGAACTCGTGCTTTTACCAGAGGACATTTCAAATAAAATAACTATAACCAATGCCGTCGCCAAAGCATTGAAAATTAGAGCCAGTCATGTAAACCACATTCATATTTTAAAACGTTCCATCGATGCCCGTGGACGTCAGGTTGTATTTCGCATAAAAGTAAAAGTCTATATCAATGAACATCCCGTACCCGAAATATTCACCATTAATCATCCATCCGTAAAAAACAAAAAACCTGTCTTAATAATAGGAGCAGGCCCCGCCGGGTTATTCGCAGCTCTTCGTTGTATAGAATTAGGGCTAAAACCCATAATCCTCGAAAGAGGAAAAGATGTAAAACAACGTCGCCGGGATGTGGCAGCTATCAATAAACAAGGTTTAATTAATCCCGAATCCAATTATTGCTTTGGTGAAGGAGGAGCAGGAACCTACTCTGACGGCAAACTATATACCCGTTCAAATAAACGTGGCGATATTCAGCACATATTAAAAACCTTTGTAGCACATGGCGCCACCGAAGATATTTTAGTAGATGCCCGCCCGCATATTGGTACCAATAAACTTCCTCAAATAATATCCTCCATCAGAGAAAGTATTCTAAATGCAGGCGCTGAAATTCATTTCAATTGTAAATTTACTAATCTCATTATTAAAAATAATCAAATAAAAGGCGCAATAGCCGGAGGGAATTCCTACTTAGCCGATGCTTTAATTTTAGCTACAGGTCATTCTGCCCGCGATGTTTATCATATATTACATCGTCAAAATATTTCAATAGAAGCCAAACCCTTTGCTTTAGGACTACGCATTGAACATCCTCAGGAAATAATAGACCAGGCACAATACCATTGTAAAGTCCGCGGACCATATTTGCCTCCTTCCTATTATAATTTAGTTGACCAAGTTGACGGCCGTGGAGTATTTTCATTTTGTATGTGTCCCGGTGGCATTATTGCCCCTTGTTCTACAGATTATAATGAAATTGTTGTCAATGGCTGGTCGCCCTCAAAACGTAATAATCCCTACGCCAATTCAGGTACAGTGGTCCAGGTTAATTTAGATGATGCCCCCGGCTCAAATGAGGATCCCTTTAAAATCTTAAATTTTCAATCCAACATTGAAAAACTTGCCTTTACTGCTGGCGGAGGCCACTTAGTAGCACCCGCACAACGAATGATTGATTTTGTGAACAATAAATTATCCAATGCCCTGCCTTTAAACTCTTATCTCCCCGGAACTAAAAGCGCAGATTTAAGATCAATTCTACCAGACTTTATTTATCAACGATTGCAAAAAGCATTACCAGCATTTGGTAAAAAAATGAAAGGATATTATACCAATGAAGCCCTTTTGGTTGGAATAGAATCCAGGACTTCATCTACCGTTAAAATTCCAAGAGATCCGCAAAGTTTGCAGCACCCACAAGTAAAAGGATTATTTCCCTGCGGTGAAGGGGCAGGATATGCCGGAGGAATAGTTTCTGCTGCAATAGACGGCATGAATTGTGTGGATGCAGTTTGTAAAATGTTAAAATAAATAATATGAAAAAAACATTGATTTTAGGAGCAACAACTAATCCATCACGTTATGCCAATCTTGCCGCACATCGGCTCGTTAGTAGAGGTCATAAAATTATAAATGTAGGAATTAAATCAGGCGAAGTAGCCGGAGTTCCCATTGAAAAAGCAGAATTTATACACTCTGATGTAGATACCATTACACTCTATCTTGGGCGTGGACATCAACAAGAATATTATGATTATATTCTAAAAACAAAGCCTCAAAGAATAATCTTTAATCCAGGTACAGAAAACGAAGAGCTGGAAAGTTTAGCAGAAAAAAATGGAATTATTCCTGTTCAAGCTTGTACTTTAGTTATGTTAAGTACGGGGCAATACTAAGTTAGACTAATTAATTTTTTGAATTAGTTCATTGAATTAGTTCATGTTTCTATAGGTTTTTTTAGAGTTTAATAAAGTTTCTAATGAGCACGAGAATATAGTTTTTTAAATTCATCAAAAAATATTTCTAGAACTATTTGGATAGTGATAGGAAAGGTATTACCTTTGCCATCCCAAACACAGGGGGTTGTGGCTTAAGCGGTCAGATCAACAGGTCAAGGACGCGACGTTCGGTGATCAG
>JBASZP010000058.1:0-1551 GCA_049660965.1 Daejeonella sp.
ATGCATACCTGCAAAAGTATATCTCAATTATTTTCTTAAATCGTGTTCAGGTTTTTCATTATCTCTTTTTGTAATAGGGTAAAGTATGGCGGAGATAATTTTAACCGGCTGCCATACCAGGAAAAAAGCTCTCCATCTACAATAAGTACCTGGGTATTCGGACAAATACTATGGAATTCTTTAATATGCTTTTCTTTAAAAGGATAAGGTTCAGAAGAAAGGAAAATAACATCCGGGGAAACTTTACGAATATCTTCTACATTTAATTGCGGATATCTTTCTAATTCAAAAGCGTTTTTACAGCCTAATCGATTAATCATATCATCAATAAATGTTTGTTTTCCGGCAACTATGTAAGGGTCTTTCCAGATAAAATAAGCAATACGCAAATTTCCCCGAATGGCATCTATAGAGTTAAAATTGAAAATGATCTCATCCGCTATATACTTTGCCCTCCCATCTTTACCAACCAGTATGCCTACTTCCCTAATCATTTGTAAGGCGCTATCCAGATTGGTAATATCACTCATCCAAACCGGAAATTCCTTCATCAACTGCTCAATCTGGTCTTTAGTATTCTCCTCTTTGTTTCCAATGATGAGATCTGGTTTAAGTTCTCTTATTTTAGTTAGGTCAAGTTTTTTAGTACCCCCTGTTTTGAGCTTGTTTTTAACCATTTCCTGAGGATGAATGCAAAATTTAGTAATGCCAACAATTTCTTCATCCAAACCCAGGTCAAACAACAATTCTGTTTGAGAAGGAACCAGGGAGATTATTCGACAGGGCGGATAGGAAACAGAGATGTTTCTGCCTAACTGGTCTGTAAAGAGCCGGTTCATCTCGTTAGCTGATAATAATGCTGGGTTTTATTCTCATAAGTTCTTAATCTTCATAAAAATCCTGTAATGCTCCAAAATAATTAATATTCCAGCCATCAATCATATCTTCAAAATCAGAATCGGGAATATTGGTATGGCGCAATTCCACAGAAGTCCCGCCCTTATCGGGATGAAGAATAAAAGTGACGATAGACTCTTCGGCCTGGTCGCCAAAATACCATTGCTGAACAATCTTTTTGTTTTCTATAAATTCCAGGTTTTTCCCCACAATGCTATCTTCCCAAAGTGAAAATTCCGAACCCGGTTCAGTACTCATTACCGCTTCGGAGCCAGTCCATAAAAGCAAGGTCAGCGGATTGGTTAAAGCCAGGTAAACATCTTCGGGCGGGGCGGATATAGAATAATAGTTTTTGAAATTTTTCATAAATCTTTAAAACGTAAAGCTATAAAAAATAAAAGTCCGTAAGTAAAATTAGAATTACGGAGTTAAAATATCATTTTTAACGCCCCGCTCATCAGCGGGAAGCCTACCCTGGTGAAACTTAACCTCCCGCTCATCAGCGAGGAGCTTAATTGATGAAACTTAAGGCCCCGCTCGTCAGCGAGGAGCCTATCCTGATGAAACTTAACGCCCCGCTCATCAGCGAGGAGCTTAATTGATGAAACTTAAGGCCCCGCTCGTCAGCGAGGAGCCTATCCTGATGAAACTTAA
>JBASZP010000059.1:0-2629 GCA_049660965.1 Daejeonella sp.
CATAAACGCTTTGTTCGTAGTCTGCACCACAATCTTCACAAACTTTTTTTATATCAAAACCCCAAGACTCTCCTGTGTCAAGTATTCTGTCTTTGTGAAATAATATATGAGCCCCGTGTTCATTGTCCCAAGTTGCTTTAAAGTTTATTGCAAAATAAGCAGTTGACTGTTTACTATAGTTTAAAATGTCTATTGAAATTAAGCCGAGAACATTTTCTAAGTCAGCTTGAGAATCAAGTTTCGGGAAACTACACTCTTCGTCATCAATCAATGTCTTCTGGAATGGATAAATAACATCCTTAACGTACTCAAATATCTTTTGTAAGAGTAGTTCTTCATTTGACTGGATAAACCTGATGGCTTCTAATTGTTCATCTGAAGGGTCTGGTTTATTGTCAAGTGCGTCAAAAATTGTCAACACAGAAAGTCCTTGACGCAACTTCTCCTTTAAATCTTTTGAATATTCAAAAAATTTGTCATTCTGTAATAATGTTAGTTTGTCAAGATTTAGGACTGTTTCCCAATCTCCTTTGAATATGAAGTCTGTCATAAAATTGTGGCTAACGAACAGGGCTTTATGCAGGTTGGGAATTAGTATTCCGTCTGCCCACAACTGCTGCTGATTGAAAATATAAAGTTGAATTTAAGAACTAAAGTTGAAAGTTGCTTGTCCAGCCCGAACCACAGCTTGGATTTGCAATTGGCTGAAGTTTGCTGGTCATGCCCAACTTGCATAAAACCCAATGTTATAGGCAGCTCTTTTGTCAACCCTGATTACCAAAGTTTCCATTTACTTTTTTTCGTCAACGCTTTAATTGTCTGTTTAGTTGTTGGTTTGGGCTTTGTTTTTTCGGATTCAAATTGTTGGTCGGCAACTTGAATAACCCAAACGTCAAAGTCAGCTACAAACCCGTTCATTGATTTATTAATGTTGTAATTAATTTGAACTTCTATCGTGTCAACTTTTTCAATTAAATGGGCTGTGAGCTTATGTCTAATGGGTAAGTACCATTTAATATTGAAGTTGTTGTCCCAATTAGCATAGTTGGCAATTAAAACCTCGGCATTTTCGAAATCTTTTTTTGTCGGTTTTGTTGGTTGATTAATTCTTGTTGTTGCAAGAAGAGTGTGTCCATACTCAGTATCTTTTATTGCTTCTAAAACTACTGCACCACCATAATTTCCATTTGCAAGTTTAAATGTCAAGCAGTCACCTTTCTCAAAAGGCGGCTGTTTGATTACTTTCTTTTTTCTCGATTTTGCTTTAGGTCTTTCAGTTTGTAAGTCAGCCAAAAATTTGTCAAGAACAACCTTTCTTTGTTTAATGTCTTTTTCATCAGCATCAAGCCTTCGCCAAACTTCCAGGTCTAAACCTGTTTCAATTATATGCTTTACTCTTTCTAAAATTTCAGTGTCAAGTTGCTTGCATTCCCATTGTGCTTTTGCTAATGCAAACCAGAAATTATTACTGTCGTCAGGTTCATTGATAGTTTCTTGATTGTCGGCAATTAGCTTTTTGGAAATGTCTTCTACTGATTGTCCGTCTTTATAAAGGTCAAAGAATTCATCGTATATGTCTGCGTAAGTGTCGTTAGATGATATTGCTGTTCCCCATGCTCCCATAGTTTGGTGGTGTCGGTTTAGAGTTGCCTATAACACATAAATATACGTCACTATTATAAATAAAAAAATCTGTTTTTAATTGATAACCAAATAAATTCATGTCGCCTTTTTAGATTGTTATGTCGCCTTTTTGTATTTAGGCTATGTCGCCTTTTTGCCATAAATCATCTAAAGGGCTCGTGATAGTTATTAGTTTTGTTTTACTTACATGCGTGTATCTTTCAGTGGTTTTTATATCAAAATGGCCAAGTATGTCTTTAATGTACCTGATATCTATGCCTTTTTCAAGAAGATGTGTAGCAAAACTGTGCCTAAGGCTATGAAAACTCACCTCTTTTCTTATCCCGGCTATTTCTTTTGCCCGTTGAAATACTTTCTGAGCGCTTCTACTTGAATAGGGCCGATTTGGTTCTTCGCTTTCAAATAAAAACGTTTTTGGCCGGGGATTACTTGATTTAATATAATCTCTCAGCACATCTAGTAAAACAGGACTAAGGTTTACAAATCTGTCCTTTTTACCTTTTGAGTTTTCTATTTTAATTACCATCCTGTTACTGTCAATATCGCTCTGTTTTATATTTACTGTTTCACTCACACGTAAACCAGCACTGTATGCGGTAAACAAAATAGCTTTGTGTTTTTTATTGGTAATAGCATTAAAAAGTGCTGCCAGTTCTTTTTCACCTAATATGTTGGGTAATTGTAATGGTTTTTTAGGCCTTGGTATTTCCCAAAAAAACTTTTCCCTGCCCAGTACCTGTTCAAAATAAAACTTTAATGCATTCAGCCTGCTGTGTGCAGTGTTTTCGCAAATTCCTTCTTCTTTCATGGCATATACCATATACCTTTTTAAATGCTCAGGGGTTAAACTATTTACGTCTTTACTTTTTATGGTTTGTAGCAGTTGGCAAAACTCGTTTCGGTAAGTGCGTATAGTGCTGGCGCTATAACTTTTTAATTGTAGTTGCTGCAAAAAATTTGCTAAAGCAACAGTGTTATGTTTACT
>JBASZP010000060.1:0-6300 GCA_049660965.1 Daejeonella sp.
TGAAACCGCATGAACCAGGCCATTGGCATCGGGCGTTAACGTGATGGCAGTGATCACCTGCTCCTGCGATTGTTCTAAGGTTTGTTCTTTCACCTTCACAATCCCATTCACCAGTTGGTATTTACTGTTGATCCTGATATCCTGAAAGACCACATTGAATTGGAGGCTAGCTAAAACCGGTACCCCTATCGTACCGGTACCGCTAAACACCCCATTTTGAGATGCCGTTACGCTGGTAACGGTCACCTCAAAATCTCCTGCCGTAAATACATTACCTGATAGCAGAAGATCTAATAACTGGGTTTTATCCAGGTTAATAGCCGGACTTTGTTTCCCGCAGACAAAATCGCCCTGAGAAAACTTTTCATCCGGCATTTGGAATTGTTGCAGTTGGGTATAATCCCCATACCCATTGATGCATTGCGCCTTCACCTGGTATTCGTAGGTTTTACCGGGACGTAATCCCTGGGCGATGAATTGCGAAGTGTAGGTTTCCTGCTCGAACCATTGGGCGGTTTTGTTATTTGCTTCGCGATACCTCACCATAAAAGCCTGCTGCAGGGGCAGGGCATCCCAGTTGAACTTCAGGCTGTTTGGGTCGTTTAGCTGGGCGAGGATATTTAATGGCGGTGCGCATTTATCCCCGTAGGTGAATTTAACCACTTCGCTGTTGCCATTATTAATGAACAGGTCTTTGCCTTCGGCTTCTACGGCCTGTATCTGTACGGCATAGCTGCTGCCGGGGGTCAGGACGGGTTCGGCGGGGCCGTACAGCAGGATGGTCTGGTCGGTATAAGTTTCAAACAAAGGCCTGGTACTGCGCATGGCATCATTCGGGTCACGGTCAGGTGGAATGAGTTCGACCAATCTGAAGTTATAAGCTACATTATAGGCGGCATTAATGGACCCGGTATGGCGGGGAACCCATTGAAAGATGACGTTCTGGGGTTCCAGGGCTTGTACTTTGCTGCCGGGCAGCGGCGAGTTAATCATGGGTGGGTAGCTCAGGAATACGGACAGCACGGTACTTCCGGCATTGGAAACTACGCTGCGCTGGTAATAATCCAGTACTTCTACGCTGACGCGGTATACGCCTTCGGGCAGTTTGCCCCCGTTACGGCTATAATCGGCCGGGTTCAATCCCTGGAACACCAGGTTCTTGGGGTTGAAATAGGGTTCCAGGTCGCTGCCGGAGAAGGTGCTTAACTCGCCCGGGTTTAAATAGAAGGGCTGGACATAGAAATCGTTCTTGTTCTGGATGGTGATGCCGAAGCCTTCGAGCTTGAAACGCAAACGGCAGGGGTAATTGGTTTTGGTCAAATCCTTCAAAAACAGCCTCACCTGCATCTTATCGGAACTACTACTGGCATAATCATTCAGGTACAAACTGTAAGGCGGGTTGATCTGCAAAGTAGATAACACCGGGAAGACTTGCTGGGCCTGGGTAAACACCGCGGACAATAGGAAGAATGTGAAGAATGCTAAACGCAACAGCAAGGAGGAGGGGCTTAGCATAATGTTCTGACGTTTTAGGTGATACATTCCTCGTTTCAAATGGCTCTTACAACTTAATTAACTTAATCACTTTAACCTGCTTACCCACGTTCAGGGTTAAGATATACATTCCGGGTAAGAGTTCAGGATGATCAAACTCTAGGGTATATTCATCCTTATTCTGCTCTTCCCTGGTTTCTATCAGCTGGTTATTGGCAAAACTCAGCAGTCGGAGCTGGATATCGGCCTTCTCCGAAAGCTCAATACCCGCTTTAAACTTCCCTGAAGAAGGATTAGGATATACTTTAAATACCTTCAGCAGTTCTGCCTGATACCCCAATGCTATTTCTGCCTCCTTGGTTTGTCCTTTAGGAAGAATTGTAATGGTCTTTTGAATAGCATCAGCACATTCTCCTAAACTAACCATCATTTGTATGGTATAAGTTCCCGGATCAGTAAAAGTAAGCTGCCGGATGCTTCCCCCGGCATTACTGCCCGCTACCGTAGCTCCGGGCGCCAGTACCCAGGCCACTTTGGAAGGCGTTGGTTTCGAAATATCTATCACAATAGCGGTATCCCCGGCATTTACAAAACTCGGCAACAAAAACTCTGCTTTTAACAGGGTATTGGATGTAGTAATGGTAAATGATCTGGAAGCCGTACAACCTGCGGGATTCGTGATGGTCAGCTGGTATTTACCTGCCTGTTCCAGGGTAACCGCTTTTTGCTGGGAAGTAAATCCATTATCAGCGCTCCATTGATAGGTCAGTCCCGGGTTACCGGCATCCAGAACGATCTGCTGGCCTTTACATAATACCGTATCCTGTATCCCGACGATCTGGATCTGTTTGGGATCGGCCAGTTCTATTGATTTCTGGATGCTGCAGCCATTGGCATCTGTTACCAATACCGGATAGGCTCCGCTTTTCAGATTAACGGCTTTAGCAACGTTCCCGATCAGGGGATTATTGGGCCAGCTATACGTATAGGGTTTCGTCCCGCCTGTTACCGTCAGGTTGATCTCTCCGTTAAGCCCGCCGTAGCATAGGGGATTAACAGCGGTATAGCTCAGGTTTAATTGTGCAGGTTCTTTAATGGTTGTGGTTTGAAAGTTGGTATAGCCTGAAGCATCTTTTACATAGAGCAAATAGCTTCCGCCAGCCAGGCCGCTAAACTTGCCGGAGGTTTGGTAGTTTACCCCGCCATCTATGGAATAACTGTAACCTTCATATCCTCCGTCCCCTGCTACTTCAATACTGCCATCTTTTGCCTGGTAACAGCTTACATCTTTCTTTGCCAGTACTTGCAGCGCCAAGGTATTAGGCTCCGATACCACCACATAGATCTCTGTTGAACAGCCTTTACTGTCTGTTACTTTTACCTGGTAGGGCCCGGCTGCTAAATTGGTATAAGAAGATTGAGTTCCCTGATTGGCTCCGTTCAGGGTATAGGTATATCCGCCATTACCTCCCCCTGCTTCTATAGAGAAGCTGCCGTCGTTTCCGCCAAAAGCGCTTACCGGGATCACGTCTTTTTCCTGCAGAGTCAATGCATCGGGTTCGGGAACATCAACACTATAGTTAGTTTCGCAGGCGCCTTGTTGTATCTTAAAGGTATAACTTCCTGCGCTAAGCCCGGTAAAGGTATTGTCTTTAGGATCAGGATGAATGGCCGTACCGCTGATCAATACATATTCTGCCTGGGCCGCCGGGCCTCCTGTGGCATGTAATAGTATAGTTCCGTTATTTCCGCCTGTACAGCTTACCGCATTGACATCCGAACTGATCAGGAGATCATCCGGCTGGGTAATGTTAATGCTTTCCTGGCTGCTGCAGTTATTGGCATCTGTTGCAATAATGGTATAGGTTCCGGCTAAGGCCCCGCTAAATACGCCGTTTGCATAAGGAAGTGAAGGAATGGAACTGTAGGTAATTCCGCCGGTTCCGCCGGTACTGGATACTGTCATATTTCCTTCCGCACCGTAACAGGCAGCATGATTGATTTCGTCTATCTTTAATACGAGTTTCTCCGGTTCGGTAATGTTTATATTCCTGGTTTTTATACAACCCGTCCCGTCTTTAACTGCTGCCTGGTAGCTGCCTGCCATTAAACCATTGAATGTATTATTTGCCGACCAGCTTGTTCCGTTGTCTGTACTGTACTGGTAGGGAGGCAGGCCACCGCTTGCATTTAGTGTGAGTTTTCCGGTAGTTGTTCCATAGCAGGTGGCGCTCTGTTGTACAGAACTTACAATAATGGCTTCGGGTTCGCTTATCGTTATTTGATTTCCCGTTGCAGTACAGTTCTTACTATCCCGAACCAAAATGGTATGGCTGCCGGTTGCTACATTGGTAAAGGTTTCGGAAGATTGGTAATCGCCTCCATCCAGGGAATAAAAATAAGGACTGTTACCGCCTTCGGCATGAATAGTTACTGTACCGTTGGCGGCCCCGTTACAGGTTACATCTGTTTTAGTGGCGGCAGCTGTTAACAGAAGCGGTTCAGCAACGGTAGCTGTTACCAATGCTTTGTTATTATTGGCATCTTTTACATAAACGGTATAAGAGCCCGGAGCAAGGGAAGAGAATACACCGCTGCTATTTCCGCCGGGGAAAGCATCTGTTAAAGCGTATTCATACGTACCCGGTATTCCCCCTCCGGCAGCTGCTATGATCTCCCCGTCGTTGCCACCATTACAGCTTACATCACTAAGGGATGAAATACCTACGCTTAAAGGCGGAGGCTGACTAAGAGTTAAGGACTGCGCCCCGCTTATACAGGTACCGTTGGTGTTTACTTCCAGCTGGTAATCGCCCGCCGCCAGTCCGGTAAAGGTATTATCATTTTGCCAGGCTCCTGAGTTTAAGCGATATTGGTAATCGCCTGTGCCCCCGCTGGCAGAAATAATGATCTGCCCATCATTAGATTCATAACCTGTCAGGTTGGTAGAAGTAAAGGTAAAGTCAATGGCCGAAGGAATGCTGATGTTAACTGCGGCGCTGGGCTGAGAAATACAGGCATTGGCATCTTTGACTACTACCGAATACGTACCGCCTGCCAGGCCGGTAAATATATTGGAGGGCTGGAAATCAACCCCGTTTAAAGAATACTGATAGGGAGCTGTTCCACCCGAAGCGGAAGCTGTAAGGGTTCCTGTACCTGTTGAACAATCGGGGTTTTGACCGGTAGCGGAAGGATTGATTGCTGATGGAGCAATATCAATTGTAAAATTGAATGTTGATGCGCAATTCATTTCACTATTCTCAATAGTAGCGCTATATGCCCCTGATAAAAGATTAGGTACAGTATCAGAGATTCCGCTTATCACAACATTACTTTTATCATCTAAAGTTTTATTCCATAAACTCAAAATTAAATTTTGCCCCCCGGCATAGTTACTTCCATCGGAGTTTTTGAAATCAGCTAATAAAACAGAACCTGTTTCGCCAGAGCATTTGGGGTTAGTAACCGTAACACTTGGAATAGGGGGCGGCTGTACCTTATTAATTATAAAAGATTCAGACCATATCCCATTATCATACTGTTTAACTGCCGTAATTGTGTGTATACCAAGCGATAAATTACCTAAGTTAATTTTTGGCAGATTTCTATAGCTATACGCAGGTGGGTCTTCATAATAGCCACAATCCTCCATAGGAGGATCAATATTACCGTCTTGGCTTGGCAAAGCAGCCGGATTGTTAGGATCACAAGGCTGCTCAACCCAATAAGGTGGCGGATCGACCGTAATCAGCGGATTAACGGATATTCCATCAAGCTTATATTCAACATTAAGTATGTCCGTTTCTAAATAATCGTTTAGGTTAATTTCATTTGTATTATTACATATAGTAGCTATCTTATTAGTTTCTACTAAATTTAAGCCGGGTTTTTCAACAGTTACATTAAATTCATAGGCTAATGCTGTACCTGAGGATTCACTAGTAAAACAATCCCATTGTCCTTCATAATCAAAGTATACACTTATTTTGGTTGTGCCAAGATTTTGTGTAGTAGGAATAAAATTCAATGCCTTAAGGGGGAAATTATTAAAGAGATAATAAGGATCTATAGAATAAAAGGAACATGCAAAAAATCCATTATTACCACAATAACCGTAACCTAAATTAATAAAAGTAGCAGGAGGACCGGTTCCATTTTGATCTATAAAAAGCGTTTTATTATTATATCTGGGAATTTTAAGTTCTTTATCAAACTTTTTTGTACTATAATATCCATCTCCACCATATACAGTAGGCCCCCCGCATTGTGCAAATGATACCAGTCCTGATGAAAAAGTGAAAAAAAACAACATCGTACAAATGAACTTTATCCATTTAACCCTTGTTAAATCTTTCATTAATTTTTATCTATAGTGTTGTAAAAAATTATATAGAAGATTTGTATTGATATTTTCATAATTATATAGCAATTAACATCAATTTCCTTTATAAAGCCACACTTGGCGCAAGTATTCGGGCCTGGCATGTGCCGGCTATATTTGTGTTTTCTTCGGCCATGCTTTGAGTATCAACGTTCATCCTTTTAGTATGAAGCGCCATGCTTTGAGTATCAACTTTCATCCTTTTAGTATGAAGCGCCATGCTTTGAATATCAACTTCCACTCTTTTAGTATTAAGCTCCATGCTTTGAGTATGGAACACCATACTTTGAGTATCAACGTCCACCCTTTTAGTATCAAGCGCCATACTTTTAGTATCAACGTTCATCCTTTTAGTATGAAGCGCCATGCTTTGAGTATCAACGTCCACCCTTTTAGTATGAAGCGCCATGCTTTTTGCATCA
>JBASZP010000061.1:0-3065 GCA_049660965.1 Daejeonella sp.
AAAAGGGGCAGAGAATAAATACACTGCTATGGACTTGCGTACCATGCAGGATTGGATTGTAGCAAGACAGCTTTACGGTACTCCCGGTGTAGCAGAAGTTAACAGCTTTGGCGGTTTACTAAAACAATACGAAGTAGCTGTTAATCCAAATCGTTTGAAAGGGATGAATGTAACTATTGCCGAAATTTTTTCTGCATTGGAAAAGAACAATGAAAATACAGGCGGTGCATACATTGATAAAAAACCAAACGCTTATTTCATAAGAGGCATTGGGCTAATCAGTTCAATGGACGATATTAAAAACATTGTAGTTAAAAAGGTGAACAACATACCGGTATTAATAAGGGATGTTGCTGAAGTACAATTAGGCAATGCAGTCCGTTACGGCTCAGTAACCTATAATGGAGAAAAAGAAGTTGTAAGTGGTATTGTAATGATGCTGAAAGGTGGTAACAGTGCCGCAGTGGTAGAAAGAGTGAAAGCAAAAATTGAAACTATTAAAAAAGCATTGCCTGATGATGTAGAGATAGAGCCTTATGTGGACAGAACAGGATTGGTGAACCGTGCCGTTGGTACAGTTAAAACTAATTTGATTGAAGGTGCTTTAATTGTATTGCTGGTGCTGATTTTATTCCTTGGTAATTTCCGGGCAGGTTTAATAGTGGCATCTGCCATTCCCTTATCCATGTTGTTTGCATTAGGTATGATGCGACTGTTTGGTATAAGTGCCAACCTTATGAGTTTGGGGGCAATTGATTTTGGATTGATTGTAGATGGTGCAGTAATTATTGTGGAAGCAACCTTGCATTTCTTAGCCGCTAAAAAAATAACCGGCAAACTTACACAGCAGCAAATGGATGAAGCCGTAGAAGGCAGTGCAAAAAAAATGATGAGCTCAGCAGCCTTTGGGCAAATCATTATTCTTATTGTTTACCTGCCTATTCTTTCTTTACAGGGCATTGAAGGAAAAATGTTCCGGCCAATGGCACAAACAGTGGGCTTTGCCATATTAGGGGCATTAATACTTTCACTTACCTACATCCCGATGATGTCGGCATTATTTCTTTCTAAAAAAACAGCACACAAGAAAAATATTTCCGACAAGCTGATGGATTTCTTTCAGCGTTTATATGCACCGATTATCCGCTGGGCAATAAGACTGAAATACGCCGTAGTAACCGGAGCGGTTGCATTACTGGCAATAGCATTGGTAATATTTGGAAGAATGGGCGGCGAATTTATTCCGCAGTTACAGGAAGGTGACTATGCTTTTCACTGCATATTGCCACAAGGCACTTCGTTAACACAAAGTGTGGAAACATCCATGCAGGCAAGCCGCATCATTAAATCTTTTCCCGAAGTAAAAATGGTGGTGGGAAAAACAGGAAGTGCAGAAGTACCTACTGACCCCATGCCACCGGAAGCTACCGACCTTATCATTATGCTGAAACCAAAAAGCGAATGGAAAACAACGAAAGATTATAATGCGCTGGCTGAAAAGATGATTGAAAAACTGGAAGTGATACCAGGCGTTTTCTTTGAAGCATCACAACCCATTCAAATGCGGTTTAACGAATTGATGACAGGTGTTAGGCAGGATGTGGCAATGAAAATATTTGGAGAAAACATTGATACACTGGCAAACATTGGTCCCAAAGTGGCAAAGATTGTTCAGTCTGTAAATGGTGCAACCGAACCGCAGGTAGAAAGAACGACAGGCTTACCACAAATTACCATTCAATACGACCGGGCAAAGATTGCAGGTTACGGATTGAATATTGAAGACATCAATCACACTATCAGCACTGCTTTTGCAGGTGAAGCTGCCGGTGTTGTTTTTGAAAACGAACGGAAATTTGATTTGGTAGTGAGATTAGATAGTGCCAGCCGCACTTCAATTGAAGATGTAAGTAATTTATTTGTGGCAACAAATGAAGGCAATCAAATTCCTTTGTCACAGGTGGCAAGCATTTCATTTAAAGAAGGCCCTGCACAGATAAGCCGTGAAGAAGGTAAACGAAGAATTGTGGTAGGCTTTAATGTAAAAGGCCGTGATGTTTCCAGTGTGGTAAAAGAGATACAGGAAAAGTTAAATACAGCAAAGATTTTACCAACGGGATATTATTATACTTATGGTGGCACATTTGAAAACTTGCAGGAAGCATCAGCAAGATTAAAAATTGCCGTGCCAGTGGCACTGGCATTGATATTCCTCTTGCTTTATTTCACCTTCGGTTCAATGAAAGAAGCAGCATTGATTTTTACTGCGATACCAATGAGTGCAATAGGCGGTGTGTTTGCATTACTTATACGAGGTATGCCATTCAGCATTTCGGCAGGTGTTGGTTTTATTGCATTATTTGGTGTGGCGGTATTAAATGGTATTGTACTTATCAGCACATTTAATCAGTTAGAGAAGGATGGAATTAAAGACATAATACAACGGGTAATAGAAGGTACAAAAATCAGGTTGCGGCCTGTATTAATGACAGCATCAGTTGCTGCGTTAGGTTTTATCCCGATGGCCTTATCAACCGGTGCAGGTGCAGAAGTGCAAAAGCCGCTGGCAACAGTTGTTATTGGTGGATTGATTACTGCAACCTTTTTAACACTGGTTGTATTGCCATTGCTCTACATTATTTTTTCATCAAAAAGAAAAATAAAAGTGAAACCAATTGTAACAACCGTTGTAATTGCTTTTGCAATATGCTTATCAAATAATGTGCAGGCGCAGCAACCTGTAACAAAGAGAGTAAGCAGCAGCGAAGCCATTACATTGGCGAAAAATAACCTGCAATATGAAGTAAACAATCAGCAGGTAAATAAAGGAAAGGCACAAATAAAAACAGCAACGGCTTTACCCAAAACAGGTGTGTTTGCAGAAAATGAAGACCTGCGGCCAAGTGATAACACCGGCATTTTAAAAATTGGTGTATCGCAATCAGTAGCATGGCCGGGCTTGTACAAAGCACAAAAAAATCTGTACGGCGAACAGTTGAAATATTACAATCTTGGTGCTGCTGCCATTGATGTACAATTGAAAAGGGATGTAAGAACTGTTTATT
>JBASZP010000062.1:0-10007 GCA_049660965.1 Daejeonella sp.
TTTTATATCAATCATTAGTTTATCCAGATTATCAGTTGCATTGGTTAGGTTGTTATACATCTTTTTATCATTAATTAATAAGCCTAAACTACCCTCACCTGTATTAATTTTATTAACTATTGTTTGTAAATCGGCAACCGCTTTATTTGCCTGAGCAATTGTTTTTGAGAAATTTGCCTTTGCCACTTCATCAGTAACTTTATCAAGAGTATTCATGATAGAGGTTATTTTAGCATTATTATTTTTAAAATTAGCTGAAATAGACTCTAAATTTTCTAATATACCGGCAATCTTATTACTTTCAGTACCTACTAAATTATCAACTTTTTTAGTAGTACTTTCCAAAGTTTCCAGTGTTCTGGCTATACTGGAAAAACTACGGTCAAAATTCTTTTGAAACTCAGGGCTTAAAGTTTTATTTACTGAAGTTAAAATTGAATCTAATCGGGCAATAATTTGTTCCGCTTTTTTCTGTACGGGTTGTACCTGTTCAATCAAATTTTTCTGAATATTAGCATTTAATGTATCACCATCAACAGCAAATTTATTACTTGAACCTAAATCGAAAACAATAGCTTTACCACCTAAAAGATCAGTGCTTTCTAACCTGGCAATGGTATTTTTGGGTATTCCATAATCCGGATTGACTTTAAATTTTGCTAAAATTTGACCGCTTGGCAATAAGGTAAGGCTGGCAACCCGGCCAATAGGGTAACCATTAACTAATACGGGTTTTGATACCGCAAGGCCATCCACACGATCATACCTGGCATAAAACTCGTTTTCTCTGGAAAAAACATCATTTCCTTTTAAAAAACTGTATCCAATTATTAATACGGCAATGGCAACTGCGGCCAATACACCCACTTTAGTTTCGCTGGTAATTTTCAAAATTTCAGATTTTATTTATAGAATATTTAAATTAGGTATTTAATATATTATTCAAGCTCTAAGCTTTTTTTATATGTTTGAATTGCTTTTAATAGGCAATCTACAATTTCATTCTGTCCTTCTTCCGAATTCATATAATCCTCTTCTGCTGGGCTAGATATAAATCCAATTTCAGTTAGAACTGCTGGCATTCCCGCTCTTGCCAAAACTGCTAAACTCTGTTCTTTTACACCACGGTCCACACGACCAGCTTTTGCATATTCATCCTGCATTAAAGTTGCAATCTTAATACTCTGGTCTCTGAATGTGTTTTTCATCAAAGATAACATAATTATACTTTCAGGATCTTTCGGATCATATCCATCATAATTTTCTTTAAAATCTTTTTCTAATAAAATTGATGAATTTTCACGCATGACTACATCCTGTTCATCCAATCTTCCAAAACCCGAAACAAAAGTTTCTACACCACTGGTTGTAGTACTTTGTGCTGTTGTATAAATAGGAATTTTGCGACTCTTTTGTCCTTTACGAGCTTTAGTATAAGTATATCCGGATACCACTCTTCTAAAAGGCATGGAGTTACAGTGTATGGAAATAAACAGATCTGCTTTAGCCCGGTTTGCAATACCAATACGTTCATAAAGTGGTATAAAATCGTCGGTAGTGCGGGTATAAATCACTTTCACATCCTTCAATTTATCTTCAATTGCTTTTCCTAAACGCAAGGCAACTTTTAAGGTAACCTCTTTTTCTTTAGAATATGCCCCATGTGTTGCACCATCCCGGCCACCATGTCCCGCATCAATCACAATAGTTCTTATCCTATAACCGTTAGTTACAGGTTTATTGGTAAATGAGGCAAGAGGTAAAAATATAATGGTGCTTATAAATGCGTAAATGTATCTTCTTAATAGCATATTTTTCATTAATTTTGATCGTTTTTAAAGTCTACAACATTACAAAAATAATATTCATAAGCGATTTTGAAATTTATAAATTCTTTTTTTAAAATTTGCTGCCCTGTTTTCATATTGTTGATGAGTTTAAATGCGTTTTCTCAGCAACCTGCACTAAAACCCAATCTGCTAAAACCAGATACCATTAAGAAACCCCAGGTTATAACGAATACTTTATCAAAAAAGTCTAAATCATCCTCCGGTCTGACCTCAAAGGTAACATATACTGCCGAAGACTCCATAAAATATAGTCGTGATGGGAGTGTGGTTTATTTGTATGGTAAAGGAAGAATAACCTATGAAGATTTTGAGCTGGATGCAGATTATATTAAACTGGACCAGAAAAATAATACTGCTTTTGCAAAAGGGTTTACAGATGCTAAAAGCAACCGCTATCGCGGAAAACCCATTTTAAAACAGGGTAATGAACCGCCAATAACTACAGATTCCTTAATTTTTAACTATCAAACCAAGAAAGGTAAATCCTATGGTTTATTTACTGATGTTGAGAGCGGCTATCTCCAAGCCAGGGAGTTTAAGAAAAATCAATATGATGAAGGTTCTTTTAAAAATGGTTTTTATAGCACTTGTAATTTACCCGAACCGCATACACACTTCGGCATTCATATCACAAAAGGTATTGTTACCGAAAATCAAATTGTAACCGGCCCAGCCTATTTAGTGATTGAGCATGTACCACTTTATCCTTTATTTATTCCCTTTGGATTTTTTCCAAAAACTAACAAAAGGTCAGGCGGACTTTTATTTCCAACTTTTGGTGAAGATCCTACACGTGGGTTTTTTATGCGTGATCTGGGATATTATTTTGGATTAAGTGATTATTGGGATCTGGCTTTTCGCGGAACTCTTTACAGCAAAGGATCATACGAAGGAGGCGCCGCCGCCAGGTATCGCAAAAATTATAAGTACGATGGCAATATTAATTTTAGCTATGCCGCCATCAGGAATGGGATAGAAGGTACACCAGGTTATAAGCCCAGTCAGGATTTTCACATTACCTGGAGCCATTACCAGCGACCCGAGGCTAACCCCGGAACAACTTTTAGTGCATCCGTAGATGCCGGTACAGGAAAGTATTACCAAAATACTGCCGCAGGCGGAACCTATAATATAACCGAACTGGCAAAAAACACCTTAAGTTCAAGTATAAGTTATGGTAAAACTTTTGGACGTTTTAATTTTACTTCAAGTTTACGCCATAGCCAGGATATAGAGCGGGAAACCGTTTCTCTTACCCTGCCTGAATTTAATTTGAGTATGCTGAATAACATTTATCCATTTAATAGTAAAAAAAGAATAGGAGAACAGAAATGGTATCAAAAGCTAAATATAGGTTACGGTTTAAATGGAAGAAATATTATAGATACTAAAGAAAACCTGTTATTTAAAGAAGAGAGCCTGAAAAATTTCCGTAATGGTGTCCAACATGCTGTCCCTGTAAATTTAACTTTTAATGTTTTTAAATTTTTTCAGTTTAATTCCGGTTTGCAGTATAATGAAAAATGGTATTTACAAACAATTCGCAAAAGAATTGAAACTAACGAATTAGGTAATAAAACTACCATTACTGATACAATTTCCGGATTTGCAAGAGCTTATGAATATAGTGTCAACTCCGGGTTTTCTACTGCGCTTTACGGTCAGGTTAATTTTAACAAAGGGAAATTAATGGCCATAAGACATGTTGCAAAGCCGTCTGTAAGTTTTAACTACAGACCAGATTTTGGCAGCAACGGTTTCGGATTCTACAGGAAAATAGAAGGGGATTTACCTGAAAGCGCAACCAAATATTCCATTTTTGAAAACTCACTTTACGGCTCACCATCAACCGGCCGTGTAGCGGGTATAGGGTTTAGCCTTGAAAATAATATTGAAGCAAAAATCCGGTCAACTAGAGATTCAACTGCCAATTTTGTTAAAATACCTATACTACAAAATTTAAGATTTAGTGGGAGTTATAATTTTGCCGCAACACAATTTAAATTATCTAACATTGAGGTTTCCGGCAATACAGCATTTTTTAAACAAAAACTCGGTGTTAATTTCAACGGTACTTTTGATCCGTACCAGTTAGATGAAACAGGAATAAGAATAAATGAATATGCCATTAATAATGGTCAGCTTTTTCGTTTAACCAATTTAGGCCTTTCTACAAGTTTTAGTTTAAACTCAACAGCTTTGAAAATGCGCAATAATAACTCCAATAGTTTAGGTGTAAATCAGGAGAAGATGACTGAACAACAAAAAGATGAATTAGATATGATCAGTCGTGACCCTAATGCATTTGTAGATTTTAATATCCCCTGGAATTTTAGTGCATCTTATAGTTTCTATTATTCAAAACCCGGTTTAAAATCAACCATAACAAACACATTAAACTTTCGTGGAGATCTGAGTGTAACACCTAAATGGAAAATAACATACGATTCCGGATATGATTTTATTGCAAAGAAAGTAAGTTCAACACAATTTTCAATTTACCGCGATCTGCATTGCTGGGATCTTTCTTTTAGCTGGGCTCCGTTCGGACAATATCAATTTTACAGTGTGGATTTAAGAGTGAAAGCATCAATTTTACAGGATTTGAAACTAAGTAAAAGACGTTCTTATTATAATTATTAAAATGCTGGCAGAAATAATAACTATTGGAGATGAAATTCTCATCGGCCAGATTATAGATACCAATTCCGCCTGGATGGCGCAAAAATTAAATGCTATTGGTATTCAAATCAAACAAATTACCTCAGTTTCTGATGACATAGATCATATAATGGATGCTTTAAAACAGGCTGAAGTCCGTGCAGATATTATTTTTATAACGGGTGGCTTAGGCCCAACAAAAGATGATATTACCAAAAAAACCTTAGCGGAATATTTTAAAGTAGGTATGCATATAGATAAAACTGCGCTCGAAAATGTGGAACGCATTTTTGCAGGCCGTTCAGCTCCGCTTTTAGACGTAAATATTAAGCAAGCCGAAGTGCTTAAAAACTGCATTACCCTGCAAAATAAAAATGGTACTGCACCAGGAATGTGGATTGAGCACCAGGGGAAAATTTATATTTCTATGCCCGGGGTTCCCTTTGAAATGATGTACTTAATGGAAGAAGAAGTAATTCCTAAAATTATAGAAAACTATAATCTTCCTTTTATTATTCATCATACCATTTTAACTGCGGGGGTAGGAGAATCATTTTTAGCTAATAAAATTGAAGACATTGAACTTTCTCTTCCAAATCATATTAAACTTGCTTATTTGCCCAATTTAGGCATAGTCCGTTTAAGATTAAGCGCTTATGGAGCTAATAAGGCTTTATTACAAAGTGAAATTTCTATTTATGCCACTCAAATTGCCCGCCGCATACAAGAAAATGTAATTGCAGAAAACGATATTTCTTTAGAGAAAATCATATTGGACCTTATGCAATCTAAAAAGCTAACCCTGGCGACTGCCGAAAGTTGTACCGGAGGATATATTTCATATTTAATTACACAACATCCCGGTTGTAGCGCTGTATTTTTAGGCGGTGCAGTTTCTTACTCCTACGCATTAAAGCAAACCATGCTTGGAGTAAAAGAACAAACATTGACAAAATATGGAGCAGTTAGCGAAGAAACCGTTAAACAAATGGTTTTAGGAACTATAAAAAATTATAAATCTGACTATGCTATTGCAGTTAGCGGTATTGCCGGACCTGATGGCGGTTTACCTGATAAACCTGTAGGTACCGTATGGATCGCTGTAGCAAGTAAAACAAAAACTGTTACCAAAAAATATCTCTTTGGTAATAAAAGAAAACAAAATATAGAACGCTCAGCCATGAATGCATTCATACTTCTTTTTAAATTATTAAAAGAAGATCATCCGTAAGGTAAAATAGTTATTTTTGAAAAAACCAACAGCAAGTTCTATGTTACACATTGCTTTTAATTAGCAAATCCGCATAGGCAATAATTTTTAGACTAATAAATTAATATGGCTCAGTTTGAATTAGTACTTCCAAAAATGGGTGAAAGCGTTGCCGAAGCAACCATTATTAAATGGGTTAAGCAACCAGGCGAAACGATTAATATGGATGAATCTGTTTTAGAAATAGCAACAGATAAAGTCGATTCCGAAGTCCCATCACCAGTTGCGGGCAAACTAATTAAAACTCTTTTTAATGTAGATGATGTAGTTCAGGTAGGCGCAGTAATAGCCCTTATTGAAACAGATATTAACGTAAGCGCACCCGAACAAGACCAGGTACAAACACCCGCTACTGAAACTAAAGTTGAGCAGGTTGAAGAAGAAATCCCTGATGTTAATCAAACACCCAACCCTATAGATAATACCTCAACTGCAAACTATAAAAACTCCGCTCGTTTCTATTCCCCATTAGTAAAAAGCATTGCAGCCGAAGAAAACATAACCCTACAGGAATTAGATCAGATAACAGGAAGCGGTGCCGAGGGAAGAGTCACTAAACAGGACTTACTCGCATTTATTGAGAACCGTAAAATCTCTCGCAATGTCAATAATCAAAACCCTGTTCATTTAGAACACGTCACACAAATAGAAAACGTTAAAGGTTCTAAAGCACAGGAGCAAACCCAAACATCTGCTACTCAAAATAGAACTTTTGTTAGTGGTGGCGATGAGATCATTGAAATGGACCGGATGCGTCGCTTAATTGCCGACCACATGGTAATGAGCAAACATACCTCACCCCATGTAACCTCATTTGTAGAAGCAGATGTAACTAACCTGGTAAAATGGCGTGACCGCATTAAAAATGCTTTTGAAAAACGTGAAGGTGAAAAAATAACATTTACACCTATTTTTATTGAAGCTGTTACCAAATCTATTAAAGATTTTCCCATGATTAATGTATCAGTAAATGGTATACAGATCATTAAAAAACAAGATATTAATATTGGTATGGCAGCCGCTTTACCTTCCGGGAATTTAATTGTGCCTGTTATAAAAAATGCGGATCAGTTAAGCTTACTTGGCTTAACAAAATCTGTTAATGATCTCGCTAATCGTGCCCGCCAGTCTAAATTAAAACCTGATGAAACCCAGGGAGGCACTTTTACACTCACTAATGTTGGCTCTTTTGGTAATGTTATGGGAACCCCCATTATTAACCAGCCGCAAGCGGCTATTTTAGCTGTAGGTGCTATTAAGAAAAAGCCTGCCGTAATTGAAACAGAATATGGAGATGTTATAGCCATCAGGCACATGATGTTTTTATCACTCTCTTATGATCACCGCGTTGTTGACGGCGCTTTAGGAGGCTCTTTTATTAGAAAAGTGGCGGATTATTTAGAGGCTTGGGATATTAACCGGGAGATTTAGCGCTTAAATTCTTTGTACCTTTCATTCTTATTTCAACTATTTTGAATGATCAGTTTTTTGGTAAGATGCTGAAACCTTAAAAAAAGTAAAACAGAAGAAGCCAATAGACCCAATGTTAATCCGTACCAAACACCATTTGCTCCCATTTTAAGCATGATCCCTAAAAAATAGCCTATGGGTAAACCAATTATCCAATAGGCAATAAAAGTAATTAGGGTAGGAATATTTACATCGCCAATGCCTCTTAAAATACCCAATCCAACAACCTGTGTTCCATCAAACAATTGAAAAAGCCCGGCAATAATCAATAATTGTGCGGCAATAACAATTACTGCTTTATCTGAAGTATATATATAAGGTAAACTTTGGTGGAATAAAACAAAAATAATAGCCATAACCCCCATAAAGAAGATTACAATATGATAACTTGAAATGGCAGATAATCTCAAAGGTATAAACTCTTTCAACCCGAAATTATTTCCGGTTTTAATAGTTGCAGCGGCAGAAACTCCGCTAGCCATCATATAAGTCATGGACGCCAGGTTAATGGCTACTTGGTGAGCCGCTTGGTCTACCGCTCCAATAGTTCCAATTAAAATTGCAGCACCGCTAAAAGCACCAACTTCAAATACATATTGTAAAGCTACTGGTGTGCCAATTTTTAAAATACTTAATGTTCGGAATTTACCAATTGATTTTATAGCAAATGATACAATATACTTTTTAAAATATGTAGAGCGGAATACATAAAATCCCATTACTATAGCCATTACACACCGGTCAATTAAAGTACTTAACCCAACTCCTTTTATTCCCATAGGCTGAATACCAAATAATCCCTTAACAAATATAATTCCGAGACAAATATTTAATATATTACCCCAAATAGAAATCATCATCGCTTGTTTTGTAAATCCTAAACCTTCTGCAAATTGCTTAAAAGTCATAAATAGCATAAGTGGAATAATAGAAAAACCTAACATACCCAAATAAGGCTTAGCCTGTCGTACAACTTCTGCGGATTGATCTAAGTGATCAATAATTAAAAGTGAGCCGTAATAAACAAACAAGTAAAGTAAAATTCCAGAAATAGCATTAATTAGCAAACTATTGGATAACAGTTTACCACATTCCTTATAATTTCTACGTCCGTTTTCTTGCGCAATAAGAGGAGTAAGGCCATAAGATAAACCCATGCCAATAACTAATACAATAGTGAATATACTATTTACAAGCGAAACTGCAGCCAAAGGTATTGTCCCTGCAAAATGACCAACAATTACACTATCTGCAGTATGAACAAGGGTGTGCCCTAATTGTGAAATTACAACCGGGATAGCGAGGGTTAAGTTAGTTTTATAATGAGGTTTATATTTCAGGTAAAGTTGTTTCATTGATGATGTTGAAAATATAAAGTTAGAGCAACATGACTATTTATAATTATCATTACATCAATGCCTTAAAAATAGTCTTTCATCAAATTGAAACTGCTCATTTCTTATTACTTTTATTGTAAAGATATCCGGATGGTTCGGATTAATCAGATAATTGAACTCCCCCTGAACAACAGCAGAGGGGACTTTTAAAAGCAAATTTTTCTGCTCTTTTAAAAACTGATCTCCAATTAATTGAGTTGTTTCAGAGTGCGGAAAACTTTTCCAATCAAGTGGAAGTTTATCTTGGCTTATTTCTTCAATAGCGATATCATTACTAATTTCTATGAGACTTAAATAATAATCCTTGGGTACAATGCCTAATGGTGTGTGAACGGCAATCTCAGCAGTACAAAGTGCACGAGATTCGCTGGTATAAATTATTGCCCGGCCTTTGGTATTCCATCTTCCACCAGATAATTCCGCACCTTTTCCTGATAAATCATTATAGTATGCCGCTTTACTTAACCTGTAAACGATCATGCCAATACACCATATTCAATTCTGGTTAATTCATCTTTAAGCATACTAATACCAAAAGTGTTATCAAGTAAATCTTTAGGTTTAATATTACCTAAAGCAATATTAGTTGAATTTAGCCATGAATTAAATCGTTCTGTATCTCCAAAAACATCAACCCCTTTTTTATATATTAATGTTATTTCAAGTATTTTTTCTGAATGTATAGGATCAAAAGTTTTTTCTTCTTTTTTGTAACGCTGCATAGTTCGCTCTGAAAGATGTAAGAAAGCAGACCATTCTGAAATGTTAAATGGGCTTTTAGTAACAATACTCATAAAAGCATTAAATTTTATACCTTCTCTAACTGCATTAATTAGAGATAATATATTCCTATTACCTAATGTTTGATAGGATATAGCAGGTTCATTTACAATTAATTTTTTCATACTTCTATCATTTAACAGCCAAATATATGAAATTTGTCGCAAATAAAAAGACATTTGTCAATTTACTTTTTTAATATTTTATGATGCGGTATAAAATTCTTCTTTCTCAGTTATATGAATTTTAATTATACCCGATAAAGCTAAATTTACTAATATTTGATTGCTTCGATATTGAGATAAATTTACAATTAAGCTATACTCTTTTGCCGTAATACGTTCATTCTTTTGAAGATATTCTAAAAGATATTTTTCTTTCACCGGATAATTTAATAAAACTCCAGTTTCCCAATTTGCTCTTTTTAACACATTTATAAAAGTTTTGCCGACAAAAATGCTTTTATCATTTATACGAATATATGGTCGCCATTTTTTATCTTCTCCTAATGCGAAATGGGGTTTGACATCACTCTCCTTAATTTCTACAACTAAAATAATTCTATCATCAAAATAAACT
>JBASZP010000063.1:0-2217 GCA_049660965.1 Daejeonella sp.
GGGTACAGTAGCAATGGTGAAAGGATTGCTGCTTGCCCAGGCAATTTGTTCAGCAGTGGCCACCCGGATCGCCGCAATCTCTGCCTGTGTTTTAATAACTACACTGGCTATGGCTAAAGCCTTTTCAGCAATAAAGGCGGCTTTTGACAGAGCGGATCCATCCTTTAAAAACCCGCGAAGTAAGCCTATACCTGCAGATAATAATTCTCTCTTTGCATCATGCAGTTCACGTTCGCTATCCTTAACATCCTGGTTAAGTTTTAAAGTTGTATCCCGTTTAAGCTGTTGCTGCTCAATAAAATTGCGGGTCAGTTGATGCTCCAGCTCGTTTGTTTTTAAACCCAGGGCGCTGCGAAGCATATACTGCGCCGTTAAAAACTCTTCTTCCTGCTGAAGTTTTAAAGCATCTCCTCCGGGTCCGTCCAGTTCACCTTTAGCAATCTTAAGATCAATAGCATCAATTTCAGCCTGGTTCTGTTCGGCTAATTGTTGCTGTAAAGCCTCCCATTTCTCTTTGGTTTTTTCAACTGCTGTTTTTTTATCTTCCTCGGCCCATTTTGCTGTTAAATTAACCAGGGCTTTTCCTTCTTCATCTTTTATTTCTTTCAGTTTCTCAGCATTTCCATGCGCCAGGTCTTTCATCTTCTGGTACTTTTCCTCATGTACGGCCAGTTCTTTTTCCCTGGCTGTTAAGGTGCCATGGTAATTATCCTTACGGGCATCTTCCAATGCCTTATTTAAATTTTCGGCATCTTTCTCTTCTTGTGTTTTAGCATGTTTTTTCTCTTTTTTGCCTGGCATGGCCGTGCCGCCTAATAATCGGTTAACCTTTGCCATCTCTGCGGATATTTTCGCATACTCAGCGCTACCTTTTCGCGTACCATCCAAGGCGCTCTGCAATAAATTCTGTTTTTCACGCAAAGCATCCGTAGTGTCGCCGGTAATTTTCATGGCATTGGCATAAGCATTTAACCGTTCATCAACAGAATTCAGAGAAGCATCCAACGCTTTATAACTCTCATTTAATTGATCAATAGGATCTTTAAATTCATTGAACGCTTCTGTATATTTTTCTGCAGAATTTGTCGCATCATTAATAACAGCCAGTGTATTATTGCCTCCTGCTTTTATAAAGTTCCAGGCTTTCTCCATAAATGTGAGGTCTGCGGCACTTTTTGCAGCTTCCAGTTGCCTGGCCTTAAAATTTTGTAATCGGCTGAATGCTTCTGCTTTCTTCAGTGCAATGATTTTTCGTAAACCTTCACGTTCTTCCACAGACATCCGGTTATAGTTCTGCAGCTGTTTATTTAGATCTTCCTGGCTGATCTTTAAATTTTCATTAGCCATCTTTAAATCGTTGCTCAGCCTGGTACGTTCCCGCTCAATACGGATAGCCTCTGCATTATTCGCAGAGTATAATTGCATGGCAGCTATGGCGCCGGCAATAAGTGTGATCAGGGCGCCCAGGGGATTGGCAGATATAGCCGCATTCCATAACCATTGCAGGGCTGTTGCAATTTTTGTTTTTACAGAGGCGGCGCTGGTTGCAAATGCCCAGGCCTTGGTAGCTGTTTCGCTGAGTAACAACCAACGATAACCCACTTCGTAAGCAATACGATTGGCAATCATAGCAGTAGTATTAATTACTGCGCTTAAAGTAGCTCGAACCAAACCTAAATTCATGGCTGTTAAAGCATAAACAAATGCGGTAGCTGCCCATGAGTTATTTCCTAAAAATGCAGCAAGCGTTTTTAACCAGTTCCAAAATGAAACAATTCCGTGAATTCCTCCGGAGAATAAGTTTTCAAGAAACTTACTTTGTGTAAAACTATTAGCGATCTCGCCCAGGGTTTTCATATCCTTGGCCAGTTCAAAATTCTTCTTAGAAAATTCAGCCAAAATACTGCCGGTCCCGTCAATATTATCACCGGCCAGTTTAATCTTTGTGCTTACCAGGTCAGAGTTTGAAGCCAGTTTACTAATGATCTCATTGGCGCCAGCTCCGGTCAGCTCGGCATCTTTCAAAACATTGGCGAATGAGATCGCTCCTTCGCCACCGCGTTTAGATCCTTCCACAAAAGCCATAAAGGCGCCGAAGATATCCTTACCGATCAGATCCTTAAACCGTTTCGTACTCATACCGGCCACGCTGGCAAAAGTCCCCGTGTCGGTCAGCATTTTTTGAAATATCCTGGTTACGGCCGTACCTCCACGTTC
>JBASZP010000064.1:0-2552 GCA_049660965.1 Daejeonella sp.
AGCTGATAGTCAAAAAAAGCCCTTATTAAAATATTAAATTTACTTAATTCATTATTACAGACATGATGTTCGAAATGTTAAAAGAAAAATCATCAATTATTAAGGTAATTGGTGTTGGTGGCGGGGGTGGTAATGCCGTTAACCACATGTATCGCCAGGGAATAACCGGTGTTGATTTTATTATTTGTAATACTGATGCGCAGGCATTAGAACTTAGCCCAATACCTAATAAAGTACAATTAGGCGCCAGTTTAACCGAAGGAATGGGAGCAGGTTCTATTCCTGAAGTGGGTAAAAATTCAGCTATTGAAAATATAGACGATGTAAAGCAAATGCTCGGTAGTAACACAAAAATGCTGTTTATTACGGCCGGTATGGGTGGTGGTACAGGTACAGGCGCAAGCCCTATTATTGCAAAAGCTGCAAAAGAACTGGATATTTTAACTGTTGGAATTATAACAACACCATTTTCATTTGAAGGTAAACGCAGAAAAATTCAGGCCGAAGAAGGATTAGAAGAGTTTAAAAAATACGTTGATTCTTATTTGGTAATTTCTAATGATCGCTTACGCGAGATATTTGGGAATCTGACTTTAGGCTCAGCCTTTGCGCAGGCTGATAATATTTTAACAACAGCGGCCAAAGGTATTGCAGAAATTATTACAATTCCCGGTTACATAAACGTAGATTTTAAAGATGTTCGTACGGTGATGAAAGAAAGTGGCGTGGCTATTATGGGTAGTTATGCAGCAGAAGGCGAAAACCGGGCTTTACGTGCTGTAGAAGGAGCATTAGCCTCTCCTTTACTAAAAGACAATGAAATTGAAGGCGCCAGGTACATCCTGTTAAACATCAGTTCAGGAGATAAAGAAGTTACTATGGATGAAGTAAGTATAATTACCGATTTTATTCAACAGGAGGCCGGGCTTGCCGCTGATTTAATCTGGGGTAATTGTACAGACTCTTCACTTGAAGAAAAATTATCAGTTACAATTATCGCTACAGGTTTCCAAACCATGGAAGAACGTGCTGTAGAAAAAAGTCAGGTTCGTAAAATTTCTTTACTGACACCAGAGCAGGCTCCAATGGTTAAACCGGTTAATACAAATACTTTTATTGAAGCTAAAAATGAATCTAGTGCAAATGAACCCGTTCTTAAACCGGTAGAGGAAAACCAGGTTGATTTGTTTGCAGGATATTTTCAAACCAGTCAGCCAAATGTTCAGGAAAAAGAAATCTTAGCTTCAGATGTAATCATTCATTCTTTGGAAGATGAAAAACTTCAGGTTAATGAATCTGCTACAACTTTAGATTCATTTGAATTTGATATGAAAGTTATAGATTCTGAAATCAGCAATAAAGAGGAAAATAGGGAGCCCGAAGTATTAGCAGAATTAATACCTCAAACGTTGAATTTAGATGAAAATAAAACAGATGATTCTATTGAAGAACAATTGCGTAAATCGAAGGAACGTATACTGAGATTAAAAGATTTGAGTATGAAACTGCGTACCACCAATGGTTTACAGGAATTAGAAAATGAACCAGCTTACAAGCGGAAACAAATGCCTTTACAGCAAATTCCTCATTCTTCAGAATCGCAAATATCCCGCTTTACATTATCAAATGAAGACGGCATAACAGAAGTTAGGCCTAATAATTCTTTTCTGCATGATAATGTAGATTAAAAGCCTTCGGGATATTTTTGAGTATAATATAAACTCTCAGAAAATAAAAAAGCCCTGAAAATTTTCAGGGCTTTTCTGTAGGCTAAATTCTTTCGAATTATTTTGCCATTTTCATCGCAGCATCACTCATCATTTTTCCTTGAGCGGCCATAAAATCAGTAAGTTTTTTACTCTCATCTGCTTTTACTTTTGTCATAACACTAGCGCTTTTCTGACCTAGATCAGTTAATTTCTTTGTTAATTCAGCAGATTTAGCTGCATCTTTAGATTCCATTGCTGCTACATAATCTTTAGTTACTGCTGCATAATCTTTACAATAAGCAGTTACTTCATCATTTGAAAAAGTTGGAACTGAAGCGTCAGAAGCTTCTGTAGAACCTTCAGTAGTTTTAGTGGTTTCAGTTTCCATTTTAGTGGTGGTGTCCCCATCATCAGTAGTGGTGGTGGTAGTGGTCGTAGAATCTGTTGACGACACAGTTTTAGAATCATTATTACAAGCCGTAATTGAAACTGCTAATAATGCAATTGCAGTAATTGATAAAAATACTTTTTTCATAAAATTTTTTTAATAAGTTAATTTAGCCACAAACCTAAAACAATTAAATGTATTATGAAAATATTTTGCATATTTTATTCAATTTCAATTAAAAGAAATTTTAAAAAGCCCAATTTTATACTAATTTTAGCTATAAAAGCTATTATTCTATATTATTAAAAAAATCTAAAAATTCTTTTTTATTTAATAAAGGTATAAGAGTTAATTTAAATATTAGTCTAATTTACATTATACTTTAGTCTTAAATATTTAGTTTTGATCCAATATTTTCCAATTTAGCATATAATCCTTACATATTTCTCCTGTAC
>JBASZP010000065.1:0-2625 GCA_049660965.1 Daejeonella sp.
TGGCTATTCTGCAAAGGAAGCAAGGCTTGCTGAAATTGAACGCGATTTGGAAAGTATTTCAACAGAATATCAAAGTGCACAAGAGCGTTATAATACAGCTGTAAACAAGGCATCCGTTATCGGAAGTTCACTTAGACAAATAATAAAGGGATTACCAAGTGAGGAGCCGGAATCGTCAAAAGAGATGGTTCTTATTGCAGTTGCTGGAGCAGGCACTTTTATTATTTGCGCTGCAATTATTCTCTTATTGGATTTTGCTAATCTTTCTTTGAGAAGCCAAGTTCGACTAGAGCGCTTTACTGGCTTGAAGAATATCGCCACACTTAACGAGAATAATTTAAGTCTCACTCAACTGGCCGAAATTTTTCAATACAAGAAGGGGAATAAACATGACGATGCTTTCGTTCATTTCCTACGTAAATTCAGATTCGAAGTTCAGAACTCGAACAAGCAATTGATTTTGATAACTAGTACTAAGCCGTTGGTAGGTAAATCATTTATTATCGTTAACCTGGCTTATTCCTTAAGCTTGCTAAATAAGCGGGTTCTTATAATTGATACCAATTTCAAATCAAGTACCCTAACCAAACTTTTAATACCAAATGTAAAAGTAGCAGGTCTATTGAAGCGTGATAATGGTGATGTTAAATTACTTCAATCGCCAACTTCGAGTGATTCTACATCTTCAGATGGTCAGGAAAGCGTTACCGGCAAAGCATCGAATAGTTTTATTCATAATACTCAATATAAAGGCGTAGATATAATTGGGAATACAGGCGGTAAGGATTCTCCATCCGAAATTCTGGCAGGTAAGGATTTTGCAAGGATGTTATCTAATTTACTCATCGAGTATGATTACATCATTCTGGAAGGTGCATCACTAAATGATTATTCAGACACGCGTGAACTAGTGGAATATGTTGATTTAGTTATTCCCGTTTTTGATGCTAACATGACCTTAAATAATCTGGACTTCGACTCAATTAAATATCTGAAATCGATTAGAGCAAAAATTCTTGGAACGGTTTTGAATAACGTAAAGCTAAGCGACCTTTCAATATAATCTTAAACGGTTGCAATTTCAATGAGCAGCAAAGGCTATTGGTTACGGTCTGGATTTTTTTCAATAGGCTCTAAACTCAGCACATTATTTTTTGGTTTTGGTACTTTTTTTATTCTGGTACGCTCACTACCCAAAGCCGACTGGGGAATTTGGGCACTATTTTTAACAGCTACTTCATTAATAGAAACATCCAGAAATGGTCTAATTCAAAATGCACTAATTAAATTCTTGCATTCTAATCCTCCGGAATTAAAAGATCGGATTGTTACGGCCTCCTGGATGTTGAACAGTTTTTTCTCGGTTTTTATAGCACTATTTCTTTTTCTCGCTGCTGAACCTGTAGCAACAGTTTTTGATGCACCAGTACTTGCTGCCATACTGAGGTGGTATATTATAAATTCATTGTTATTGATTCCTATATCTCAGTTCAATTACCTGCAACAGGCACACTTTAGTTTTAGCGGGATATTCTGGACTACAGCGGTTAGGCAAGGGGCTTTTTTTATTTTAATTATAATACTTTTCCTTTCGGGGAATCAATTTGAGTTGGTTCAGTTAGTTCAGTATCAAATTCTGTGCACCGGGTTGGCATTGGTAGTGGCATACTTTAGTGCCAGACAATTTTTAAATGCAAAATTTATACTTGACTGGAAGATGATTCGGAGTATTTTTAATTTCGGAAAATATGTAATGGGTACGAATATTTTTTCGCTGGCGTATAAAAGTACCGATCAGTTATTGGTAGGTTACTTTATGAACCCAACTTCGGTTGCATATTATAATTCGGCTATTCGGGTTTCTAATCTTATCGAGTACCCGGCATCCTCCGTTGCGGAAATAGTATATCCTAAAACAACGCACGAGTATGAATTGGATAAGGAGAAAGCCTCTAAATACTTTTATGAAATGGGGGTGGGATTAACCATGACACTAACAATACCTGTTATTTTTTTTACGGTACTTTTGGCAGATGTAATTGTTTACATTATTGCGGGCGAAGCATATGCGGAATCAGCTAATATAATGCGTATAACCATTTTGTTTGGGTTATTTACGCCATTCACACGCCAGTTTGGTGCGGCAATGGACTCATCCGGTAGGCCTCATATAAATTTTTTAATTCTTGTCATTAGTGTTGTCCTTAACGTTTCCTTAAACGTTTGGGGAATAACTTCGTATGGTTTGATGGGGGCTGCCTACGGTACACTGGCCTCTTATATCATTATGGGGGTAATCTGTTATATAATTATGTATAATATTTTTAGAGTAAGTTTTAAGAATGTACTTTTTCATATGATATCATTCTATCAGAAAGGTTTTGTTTTGATTAAGGAAAAGGGAATGCGATGAATCTGGAAGAGGAACCAACAGATGCAGGTAAAAGGGCTTCCAATGTAAGTTTATTGGAAGTGGTTATGATAGTTTTGGTTATTGGAACGTTAACAACATTTTTTTTAATTGTTCTTTTCTAATTCTAAACCAGCATGAAACTACAGGCTTCCGGTTTTCTTTCACAAAACAGAGATTGGGTAGCTTATATTTTATTTGCTATTGTGTCAGTT
>JBASZP010000066.1:0-10338 GCA_049660965.1 Daejeonella sp.
GGCGTGGTGCAGAACAATCATTCTGTATTCTAATGTCGGGAAATAAGCTAAGCCACGATGCAAAAACACGCCTGAATACAATGGTGAGAACAACTGATGGCTTTGAAATTTCTGAAATTGACCTGCAATTGCGTGGTCCCGGAAACTTAGAAGGAACACAGCAAAGCGGGGTTCTTGATCTTAAACTCGCAAACCTGGCGAATGACCAGCAAATTCTCCAACAAGCCCGTCAAACAGTTATTGAAATTTTTCGGAAAGACCAGGAATTGCAGGATGAAAAGAATAAACGCTTACGCGAATATTTCAAACGTAAAACTGCCGGAATTAGCTGGGATAAAATTTCATGATAATGTTCTATCCAATCCCAAAAAAATTAAATTTGCGTAAATAAAAATCACAATGAAACTTTTAAAATCTCTCGTAGCATTCTCTCTGTTAGTTAACATTGCATCCGCCCAAAATCCCGACTCAATTTTTATACGTAAAATCTATGATGAAAGTCTGGTTAACGGGCATAGCTACCAAAACCTCGAATACTTATGTAAAAAAATAGGCGGCCGGTTAAGCGGATCTGAAAATGCTCAAAAAGCGGTTGACTGGGGTAAAAAGTTGATGGAAGGCTATAGCTTTGACCGTGTTTATTTACAGGAAGTAATAGTTCCCCATTGGGTTCGCGGGGCCAAAGAACAAGCCCGGATCATTAACGGGAAAATAAGAATTGCTGTACCCATTGCCGCATTGGGCGGTTCTGTTGCAACCCCTGAAGCAGGAATAACCGCATCTGTAATTGAAGTAAAGAGCCTGGCTGAACTGGGGGACTTAGGTGAAAATGCGATTAAAGGTAAAATAGTATTCTTTAACCGTGCATTTGATCCACGCCCTGTTGAAACCGGAACTTCTTATGGTAAAGCTGGTGATCAGCGCAGAAGCGGTCCGGCAGAAGCGGCAAAATATGGAGCATTGGGTGTAATTGTTCGTTCTTTAACCGGAAGCATTGATGATTATCCACATACCGGTGGAACCATTTATGAGGAAAAGGGTATAAAAATTCCGGCCGCTGCCATATCTACAAAAGGAGCAAATCAGTTAAGTAAACTGTTAAAGTCCAATCCATCCATTAAACTCTACTTTAAGCAAAACTGCCAAACCCTGCCCGATGTGCTATCTTATAACGTAGTTGGCGAACTTCGCGGAAAAGATAAACCTGATGAAATAATTACTGTTGGCGGTCATTTAGATTCATGGGATTTAGCTGAAGGAGCCCACGATGACGGGACCGGAGTAATGCAATCTGTAGAAGTGCTGCGTATTTTTAAAACTATTGGCTACCGCCCTAAACGCACTATTAGGGCTGTTTTATTTATGAATGAAGAAAATGGTAATCGCGGAGGCGAGAAATATGCGGAACTTGCTAAACAAAATAATGAAAAACACCTCGCCGCACTTGAATCAGATAACGGAGGATTCACCCCAAGAGGATTTAGTTTTGACGCCCCCGCAGACTTGGTTAAGAGGATGAATATAAGATGGAAACCTTTATTAGAACCCTACCAGGTAGATCGTTTAACACCAAGCCATGGCGGAGCGGATATTGCACCCCTGAAAGATGTAATTCCTGGTATTATTTTGATTGCTTTGCGCCCCGATTCTCAGCGCTATTTTGATATTCATCATGCTGCCAATGATGTTTTTGAAAATGTAAACAAACGTGAACTGGAATTAGGCGCAGCGGGTATGGCCTCATTAATTTATCTCATAGACCAAAATGGTTTTAGCTTTTAAAACATATTGATGCAAACCGATAATGCATTTCCTGTAACCAAACCAGATCCATTCATATCGCTACGCTTCCGTGAATTCCGGGCTTATATCGGGATGCGTTTTTTCCTCACCTTTGCCTACCAGGTACAGGCCGTTGTCATTGGCTGGCATATTTACCAGCTTACCAAAGATCCTTTATCCCTGGGTTTAATAGGTTTGGCGGAAGCCATTCCATCCATTGCTATTTCATTGTATGGCGGTTATGTAGCCGATAAATCTGATAAAAAGAAACTGCTGGTTTGGATTGTTGGAGCTATGGGGTTTTGTTCATTGATCCTGTTTCTGGCGACTACCCCACAGGCAACTAGCTACCTGTCACAAAAAATAGTAATAGCCATTATATACGTCATGATATTTGGTATTGGCGTTGCCCGCGGATTTTATTCTCCCGCAGCTTTTTCATTAATGGCCCAGATCATCCCCAAAGAGCATTATACTAATTCATCTACCTGGAATAGCGGAAGCTGGCAGACCGCTTCCATTATTGGCCCGGCCGCAGGCGGTTTATTATACGGATTTTTTGGCGTGACCTCCTGCTTTATAGTTATTGTTGTATTTATGCTGATATCCCTTTCATGCGTTGTTTTCTTTGTCGATAATCATCCCCCTCATTTTGTACCTAAAGAAAATATCTACCACAGTTTATCCGAAGGAATTCGTTTTGTTTTTAAAAGCAGGATGCTGTTAGGCGCTTTAAGCCTCGATCTTTTCTCCGTGTTTTTTGGCGGCGCTGTTGCATTGATGCCCATATTTGCGCATGATATTTTAAAAGTGGGATCAGAAGGTCTGGGAATTATGCGTGCAGCGCCGGCCCTGGGCGCTGTATTAACCATGGCCTTTATGGTCCGTTATTCACCTATGGCAAAACCCTGGCGTAATTTATTGTTTGCGGTTACGGGGTTTGGCCTTTCCATTATCGCCTTTGGTTTATCCCAGAACTTTTATTTATCACTTCTGTTTTTGTTTTGCGAAGGGGCATTTGACAGTATCAGCGTAATTATACGCTCAACCATTTTGCAACTATTAACACCCGATGAAATGCGTGGACGTGTTTCGGCCGTAAACTCTATGTTTATTGGTTCTTCCAATGAAATAGGCGCTTTTGAATCGGGTTTAACCGCCAGGTTAATGGGCGCTATTCCATCCGTAGTATTCGGCGGAAGCATGACCTTATTAGTAGTGATTATAACTTATTTAAAAACTAAACGTTTAATACCTCTAAGCCTCAAACAAATTAATCCCCACTAAATTTTTCTCCCATTGTCGGGATTTCTTCTCCCTCTACTTTTTTGGAGAGGGACGGGGTAAGGCTAAACTTTCATTATTTTAAAAATGCTTATTATTGCATATTAAATATAGAAACCTAGCAGACAAAAACCTATTCATTAAATAAAGGAAATCATGAAAAAACTAACTACTATCTCAAAATCCTTATCTCTTCATTTGTACACCTTACGCCTTAATCCTTTCTCTTTAATCTTTGTTCTCTTCTCTTTATTCACATTCAGCGCCTCAGCCCAAACCATTAAATATGTAACACCAGGCGGAGGCAGCGGAATAAAGGACGGTTCTACCTGGGCTAAGGCTGCTCCCGGCAGCCAGTTACAAACTATTATTACTGAAGCAACATCCGGTACACAGATATGGGTAGCAGCAGGCACTTATACTCCTACTATAAACCCGGTAACTGGTATGGCAGGTGTAAACAGGGATAACACCTTTCTTTTAAAAGACGGTGTAGCTTTATATGGCGGGTTTAAAGGAACAGGCAATGGCGGAAGGCCGGAAACAATAGCCGGACGCAATATTACCGCCAACCCCACTATTTTAAGCGGTGATCTGGACAATGACGGTGATATAAGCGATAATGCTTACCATGTAGTGTTAGCTATTGGTTGTAGCAGTTCTACTATCTTAGATGGTTTTATTATTGAAAAAGGAAATGCGAATGATGATAACAATGGAGTAGTTATATCAGGTATTTCTATTTCTACCGCAAGTGGCGGCGGAATATATAATTCTTCTTCTTCATTTGTTATTTCAAATACTATGTTTAGAAACAATATTGCAGTAGATAGAGGTGGTGCACTAGCTAATGATGGTCAATCTTTTCCAAGTATTATCAATAGCGTGTTTAGCAGCAATAGCTCTAATAGTTCAGGCAGCGCTATATATAGTTATAAATCTTCCCCAATTATTATTAACAGCACATTTACTAACAATATTTCCATGAATCTTAAAGATGGTACAATATGTAATGATGCTGATGGTATGAGTAGTCCTGTTATTATCACTAATTCTATTTTATATGGAAATACAGGCGTCGGAATTTCAAATCCTGGTACAGCAACAGCTATAGTCTCTAATAGTATAGTACAAGGTGGCTATGCAGATGGCGGCGCCAATATTATAGATGCAGATCCTTTATTTATAAATCCCTCAGCCGGAGATTTTCGTCTTCAGGCCGGCAGCCCCGCTATTAATAAAGGAGATAAAACTAAAATACCGGCAGAATACCTGACCACTGATTTAGCCGGTAAACCCCGCGTAACCGGCTCTAATGTAGATATGGGCGCTTATGAAACTTCTGTTGTTTATGGTATGACCAACGCGTATGAACAGGTCACCAATATCCTATCACCTAATGGAGACGGTATTAATGATGTTTGGAAAATTGATGATCTGAATATATACCCGAATAACGAGGTAAAGATATTTAGCAGTAATGGAGTTTTGCTGAGGAGTTATAAAAACTACCAGAATGATTGGGATGGTACCCTTAACGGCCAGCGCTTAAAAGAAGATACCTATTATTATGTCATCTCTGTGCCGTCCGGAAAAGAAGTTACCAAAGGATTTATTACCATTTTATATTAACCTTTTTCCTGCTTATAATGCTGGCATTAAAATCAGTCAACTGAATCGCTTCCTGGCGGTGCCAGCATCAAAATCAGGGGTCTGAATGGCTTGCCGGAAATACCGGGAACAAAATCAGGGGTCTGAATGGCTTCCCGGAAACGCCGGGGTCAAAATCAGAGGTCTGAATCCCTTCCCGCAAACCTGCGGCAAGCAAATTGGTGGACCGAATCGCTTCCCGGAAATACCGGGGGCAAAATCAGAGGTCTGAATCCCTTCCCGCAAACCTGCGGCAAGCAAATTGGTGGACTGAATCGCTTCCCGGAAATACCGGGGGCAAAATCAGCGGTCTGAATTGCTTCCCGCAAACCTGCGGCAAGCAAATTGGTGGACTGAATCGCTTCCCAGAAATACTGGGAACAAAATCTGTGAGCTGAATCCCTTCCCGGCGGCGCTGGCATCAAAATCAGCGGTCTGAATTGCTTCCCGCAAATACGGGGGGCAAAATCAGCGGTCTGAATCTCTTCCTGCTGTTGGCGGGAACAAAATCAGTATCCGGATCGCTTCTTTCGCATTGCCCGGCAGGCTTACAGGGCGGTTAATAGGGTATTTCCTATCAGCCGGCTCATAAAAAAGCCCGTGATCTTTAAGATCGCAGGCTTTGCTTGTATTGTTTTTACCCTGGCTTAAACCTAATGTAAAATGGTAATATAACCTTTTATCTGGTCTAAGCCCGGGCCCGGTTCAATCACATAAAAATAAGTGTCGTTGGCTAAGGGAATATTATTTTGTTTGGCATTTCAGATATTTTTATACCCGCTTTCACTATACAGTAACCTGCCCGAACGGTCAAATATTTTCACCCGGTTATCCGGGTAATTGTCTATATTTTCAATAAGCAATACATCATTAACGCCATCATCATTGGGCGAAAGAATATAGCAGGGAAAGTATAATCTTACCACTTGGATGGAGTGTGTATAGGCAATAAATAAGTTTAGCTCCTCCGCCCTTCGGGCGCCTAGGCCGGCGGAGGACAGAATTCACAAATAGTAGTATATTTGAGCATCCATGAGTTTTAAGTTAACATCAGAATATAAGCCTACCGGTGATCAGCCGGAAGCGATACGGCAATTGGTTGAAGGCGTTAAAAGCGAAGAGCATTACCAGACTTTATTAGGGGTTACGGGCTCTGGTAAAACCTTTACCATAGCTAACGTCATCCAACAAACGCAAAAGCCCACGCTTATTTTAAGCCATAATAAAACCCTTGCCGCCCAACTGTACGGCGAGTTTAAGCAGTTCTTTCCGGAGAACGCGGTGAACTATTTTGTTTCTTATTATGATTATTATCAGCCCGAGGCTTATATAGCTTCATCAAACACATATATAGAAAAAGACCTGCAGATTAACGAGGAAATAGAAAAGCTTAGGCTGCGCACCACTTCCTCCCTCATGTCGGGCCGGCGGGATGTGATTGTGGTTTCATCGATATCCTGTATTTATGGTATGGGAAATCCCGAGGATTTTTCCAATTCCGTTTTCCGTTTCGCGGTTGGAACCAAGATCAGCCGCAACGCATTCTTACACCGTCTGGTAGAGATCCTCTATTCCAGGACCACCACCGATTTTAAACGGGGCACCTTCCGTGTAAAAGGAGATACAGTTGATATTTATCCCGCTTACATGGATTTTGCCTATCGGGTTTCTTTCTTTGGAGATGATATTGAAGAATTAACGGCTATTGATCCGGCATCGGGGCAAACCCTGGAGAAAATGACCCATCTGGCTGTTTTCCCGGCGAACTTGTTTGTAACTCCCAAAGAGCGTTTTACCCAGTCCATTTGGGCCATTCAGCAGGAACTGGAAGTGAGAAAGCAGCAGCTGACGGATGATAAACATTTTATAGAAGCCAAGCGCCTGGAAGAACGGGTTAACTATGACCTGGAAATGATGCGTGAACTGGGTTATTGCAGCGGGATTGAAAACTACTCCCGCTTTTTTGACGGCCGCACCCCGGGCATGCGGCCTTTCTGTTTACTGGACTATTTTCCGGATGATTATTTAATGGTGATTGACGAGAGCCATGCCACCGTACCTCAAATACGGGCTATGTATGGCGGCGACCGCTCGCGTAAGCTTTCGCTGGTTGAATATGGTTTCCGCCTGCCCGCGGCTTTGGATAACCGCCCCTTGAATTTTAATGAATTTGAAAAACTCGCTCCCCAGACTATTTATGTCAGCGCCACGCCGGGTGATTATGAACTGGAGAAAACGGAAGGTGTTTTTGTAGAGCAGGTGATCCGCCCGACAGGTTTGCTGGATCCGGTCATAGAAATACGCCCGGTAATTAACCAGGTGGACGATCTGCTGGATGAGATTGATAAAACCATTAAACTGGGAGATCGTGTTCTGGTTACTACTTTGACCAAGCGTATGTCCGAAGAATTAAGCAAATACATGGATCGTTTGGGAATAAAGGTTCGTTACATCCACTCGGAAGTTAAAACTTTAGACCGTGTGGAAATTTTACGCGATTTGCGCTTAGGTGTGTTTGATGTATTGATTGGTATTAACTTATTGCGTGAGGGGCTGGATTTACCTGAAGTTTCTTTAGTGGCCATATTAGATGCTGATAAAGAAGGTTTTTTACGTTCGGAGCGCTCGTTAATTCAAACTATTGGCCGTGCCGCCCGTAATGACCGGGGTCGTGTAATTATGTATGCGGATACGATAACCCAAAGTATGCGGGTAACCATTGATGAAACTAACCGCCGCCGGGATAAGCAGATAGCCTATAACCTGCAGCATGGTATTACACCTACAACCATTGGTAAATCACGCAATGAAATTATTGAGCAAACTTCTGTGATGGATTTTAAGGGTGGTGTACAAAAAGCTTATGTAGAAAAAGAGATGATCGATACATTAGCTGCCGATCCTATTGTGCAATACATGACCAGGCCTGAACTTCAAAAATCAATAGATAAAACTAAAAAGGAGATGACGACCGCAGCTAAAGAAATGGACTTTTTATTAGCTGCCAAACTTCGTGATGAGATGTTTGCATTGGAGAAAGTAATGGAAGAGCGGTTTAATTCCTGATAGTTTAGCAGGGCAAGAGTTCTAAGCAAGGATCATATAAAATAAAGGATTCATACCAATTGGTTCTTAATGAATTATTGCCAATCTATAATTTGTGCTTTAAAAATTTATACAAAAACATCTAAAAGAGCGTTATTGCTTCATATTTTGTATAATTGTGCACTTTTAAAAACGCACATTCTCTAAAAACGAATTTTATGTATATCAAAGGGAGTTTATCTATTTGCTTTTTACTGTTATCATTTACAGTACTGGCATCGTTAACAGCAGACTCAACCGGGGTTGAGAATCTCAATGGTAAAAAAACGATTATCCATCAGGTTGAGGTAAAAGAAACCTATTATTCCATTGCCCGAAAATATATGGTTAGTCCCCTAACTATAATACAGTTTAACAGTAATGCCCCCTTACAGCCGGGTATTACTATTAAAGTTCCTACGGACAGACCTTTTGTTCAAGAAACAAACACTGCAACTAATAACCCAGCTATATATACAGGGAAATCAACGCTTGTAGAATATAAAGTAGGGGTAAAGGAAACATTATATTCTATCTCAAGGAAATTTAATACTACAGTTGAAGAATTAAAGTCTTTAAATAATCTGACGGATAATTCGCTTACTGTGGGACAGGTGATTAAAGTGAAGTATGGTAATTCGCCTACCCCCATTATTAATACAACACAGGTAATACCTAAGCCTGCCACAGCGGGAAGTGAAAACCCGCCTACTAAATTGGATAGTACCGTAAATGCTATTGACCGCTTAAGATTACCACCGGCAAAATATGGTTTACGTGAAGTTGATGAACGTGGGGTTGCTACCTGGATTGATGATGAAAACATGGAGCCGGGTAAAATGCTGGCCCTGCATGGGACAGCACAAATTGGTACCATTGTAAAAATTACCAATCCTATGACCGGGAAAACTACCTTTGCAAAGGTGGTTGGTAAGTTCTCGCCTAATGAAAGCACTAAGGATGTTTTGATTGTGTTGAGTAAAGCGGCCGCAGATGCATTAGGCGCTTTGGATAAGCGGTTTCAGGTTAGCTTAATTTACGGCGTTCCAAATGAGTAAAAAGCCGTTTTTAATTGGCATAGCGGGAGGCAGCGGCTCCGGTAAAACATTCTTTTTAAACTGCTTTCTCAATCATTTTAATAAGAGAGATATTAGCTTAATATCTCAGGATGATTACTATAAACCCAAAGAATTTCAACATATTGATGAGAACGGCTGGATCAATTTTGATTTGCCCGAAGGGATTGATGATGAGAAACTTTTAGCTGATATTCAGTCTTTAGTATCCGGATCAACTATTCAAAAGAAAGAGTATACCTTTAATGTTTCTGAGGACAAAGCCCGGATGATGATCATTAATTCCGCACCGATCATTATTGTTGAAGGCTTATTTATATTTCATTTCCCAGAGGTGGCCAGGCTGTTTGATATGCGCATTTTTATGGATGCTGATGAGGAAATAACCTTAAACCGCAGAATTAAACGCGATGGCGAGGAACGGGGTTATGACCGGGATATGGTGATGTATCAATGGGTAAACCATGTTTTACCCGCTTATAACGCTTATTTACTTCCGTATAAAGATACTGCACATAAAATTATTATCAATAACTCTCATGTTGCTGATGATATTATTACAGCAACACAAGAGATTTCTAAAGAACTGAAGGAAACTATTTTAGCCAGGTAGTTTTTCCAAGTCAGGTTCAGTCCAAAAAGCCCGGGCCTTTGTTGAGAAGATTAATTCCCTGCTGTAAAACTTTAAGGGATAATCTCTTGATGAAAAGGGACTGTTTAAAAAGTTATTACATGTTGTGAGTAAATTTTCTGCCTTATTTATCTTCAAATAATTGTCAATTACTTTTATCCAAAATAAAGTCATGGTTTCATGATAACCTTTTACCGGGCTATTTTCAGTCCCGACATGTGTATTATAACTTATTATTCCGCTTCTCAGGTAACATGCCGCTTCTTCCATAGTATAACGGTTTAGAAACCAGAGAGCGACAATTAAATGGGCTTCGTGTGTCCATCTTTCAATAGGTAAAATCTGGTTGGTGAACTCAGTGATCAGTTTATTAATTTCTTCCTCGTTGCTGTAATGGTATTGCATATTTTAAAATTATTCTTAATTCAAGATTATACTTTGTTTTATATTTTAATTATTGTAATGGAACAGTTTTTATTGTATTATTGACTAATTAAAATCACAAATCTAAACAAACCAGGAAAAATGAAAAAGAAAATTTATTTGTTGGCTACAGCTATGATGCTGATGTTAACCGCTCCTTCTGTTACAATGGCTAAAGATGCAAAACCTGAACCTAAAACTGAAATGACCGCGGAGCAAAAACTGCGTCTTGAGCAAATTACGAGCAGGGTAGAAGAGATTAGAAGTATGGATAAGTCTAAACTTAGCCGCCAGGAACGTAAAGAATTACGAAAAGAATTGCGTGAGATGAAAAAACAAGCCAATTCTATGGGTGGCGGCGTTTATCTTTCTGTAGGTGCCATTATTATCATTATTTTATTATTGATA